>JAXINY010000101.1:0-11099 GCA_034190525.1 Asbonarchaeaceae archaeon (SeqCode)
CATAAGCACCGAGCACCCGTGACGACACCATGACACCCGACGTCTGCGGCGAACCCACCAGGAGCGGCGACCCCTGCCAACGACCACCAGCCTGGGGACGGGAAGACGCCGACGAAGGCCCGTGCAAGGCCCACGCCGAGGAGACCGTGGAAAAATGGAAAGCCCGCGCGCGGGAAGCCGCGGACATTCTCGAGGACGAGCTTATCTCCCTGCAGAAAGCGGCGAATCGCGCCGACATCTCCATCCCCAAGCTCCATCGCCTCCGGAAGCAGTACCCGGAGATCGGGAGGCGGGTGGATGAGGCGCTGGAGGCGAATCTGCAGGCGCGGGGGACGGCGATGGAGGACGCGGTGTTCCAGCAGGTCTTGGAGGGGGAGGCGTCGGGGAACTTGACGAAGTTCATGTTGAAGAACTACCTGGACCGATTCGACGACGAGCAGAAGGTGGAGCACTCGGGCGCGGTCGGCCGGTTCGACATGGAGGAGGCGCAGCGGAAGATGGAGGAGGAGTACGCGGAACAATTGGGATTGGAGATCGACCGGGACGAGGACGAGGAGGGGGGCGGCCGGTGACGGTGACGGCGGAGGAGATAGAGGACGCGGTCCCCGCGGTCTACGGGTAGGGCGTCGACGCGGCGTCGACGCCCCCGCTTGCTCTGCCGGTGAAAAGGGTAACTTACTTAAGTGGGTGTCGACAAACCGTCGACAGGAGATCCGAGATGCCAGATCAAGATCCAGACGTTCTCCCGCTGGAGCTCGAGGTGCTCGAGCGGAAGAAGATCCGTGTCGACGACAAGAAGGGGTCGAAGGACCCCAACTACAAGTACAAACTCGACCCGTCGTGGGACGGGTGGAACCCGTTCTGGACGAACCAGCTCGAACGGGACGTGTTCGAGCCGGGCGACCTGCTGCGCCTGGGCCGGGACGTGGCGCAGGCGACGCTCGAGGAGGACGGTAACTGATGCCGGAGGAACTTGCCTCCTTCGAGGATGACTACGGCTACGAGACCGTGCTCGAGAAGCACGACGATGAGGAGATGCCGTTCGTCATCGATCAGGAGAGCGAATACGCCGACGACACCGTCGCGCTGACGGAACAGGAGGCGCGGAAGATCGCGCAAAAACTCCTCGTCGAAACGATGGACGAGTCGACTATCATACCCGGCCGGCGACCGTTCGACACCCTGCACCTGCAGGAGATCGAGTACGGCGTCTCCGCCGAGGTCGACGAGGACACGGTCCACGAGTTCTACCTCCGCATCCTCGAGGAACCGGTCAAAGTGTCGAGCATCGAGGAAGTGGCGGACGGCATTCCGGCGATGGTCCGACGAGCGCGGGGTGAGGACTGATGACCGGCGATCCGCCCATCTCGGAAGGCGACGAGGGCTACGAGGAAGTGGTCGCCTACGGGGAGAAGGGCGACCCGATCGTGAAGGTCGACGGGTACACCGTGTTCGTGGACGAGTGGCGCGGCGATAAGAGGCCGGACGTCGGAGATGAGATTGCGTTCCGGGTCACGAACGCGGGGCCGGACTTCGGGTTCGCCGAAGAGGTGAGCTGAGATGCCTGTCCACCACAGTTACGTCCGATATGCGGGCGGACAGGCCGCGCACATGAAGAAGGACATCACGAAGAACAACTTCCAGATGTCCGCTCCGTCCGAAGCCCACAAAATCGTTGAGATATACGTCCACAGCGAGGAGGACGGATTGATTGACGGAGCTCCGGAATGGGTACAGGACCTCGCTGACAAAGAGGTGTCTTGACCTGTGAAGGTAAGTCTCAGTATCGAACGGGTCGACCCCGACGAACGGCCGGAAGACGCCGAGGACATCAAGATGGGGCAGGAGAAACAGTTCGATACCGAGGAAGTCGATCAGCTCTCCGCCTACTACTCGCTGAGATTTGACGACTACCTCGAGTACATCGAGGACAAGCGGTGGACCCGGCCGCTCAGCTCCGTGCTCCGTACCGTCTACTATAACTTGAAGCGGCGTAATCCGTGGGTCCTTCGGATCGATGTCGCCGCCGAAGAGGTGTCCTGACCCGGTGACGAAGGACTTCGCCGACGCCATGCGGAACCTCCGGAGCGGCATCGACCTCGTGGAGACGAACGCGAAGAACATCGACGACATGGAACCCGGAGAGCTCGAGGATTTCGCCCGGACCGCCGCCGACCTCGAGAAGGCCGCGGACAAGCTCGAGTGGGCCATCCTCAAACGCTACGCCGAACGGGCGGACGAGTGCGGCCACCCGTACATCGACGAGGGTCGGTGCATGATTTGCGGCCGGAAGGTCGTCAAGCTCAACCCGCACCCGGACGAGGACCCGGAAATCGACGACCCGACGTGGGACGAGTACGCCCTGAACTACGGCCGGTTCGCGGAGGAGTTCTACGATGCAGCCGAATAACGGCCGAGACCGCGGCCCGATCGCCAAATCCGCGGAGACCATGATGGCGAAGGTGCTCAAGGGCATCGAGAGGAACCTGCGGGACGGACAAGGGGTCCGCGCGTTCGACACGGACGGGGACGGCGACCCCGAATTGGTGGTGTTCCACCGGTCCGCGATCCCGGAGGACCTGATCCAGGACCCGGCGGAGGCGGCCGACCACGATGACTGACGAAAACCGCGACGCGGAACCGGCGGCGCGGCTGTACGTCTGCGATTGCTGCGGATATGAGCTTGCGCAAGAGGACGAACGAACTGATGAGCGAACGCACGTCTGTCCGAACTGCGATGAATATATCCCGCTGAAACTTGGGGAGCCATTGTTCACCGCCGACCAGCTCAACGAGCCGAACAACCGGCAGTTGGCCGGCCCGCCGGGAGGAACGCCGACACGTCCTATCCCACCTCGACCAGCTCGAAAAAGAGATAGGAGGCTGCTCTGACTTCAATAGGAATAGAGAGCGTTCAAAAGGAGCGATGTGGGTGTTGGAGCGGGTGCGGGAGCGACTCCAGTGGGGTGAGGAAGATGGGTGAGTGCCCGCTATGCGAGAACGAGTATTTTGAACTGGAAGTATGCTCGGAAGGACGCGATGTAGGCCCGATACCGGAGAAGGCCGAGGACTTCTGTATCCACTTGGTTATTGCCCCGGTTCCCGGCGTGATTATTTACTGGCACGAACAGGAGGTGGCCGAGTGAACCTATACCGCTGCCTCCAGTGCGGCACAGTAAAGGCGTCACGGAACCAGCCGGAGAAGTGCCACGCCTGCGACAACGAGAGCGAGGGCGATAATCTCCGCGGGTTCGACATCCTCGAGGTGACAATCATTGAATGAGAAGGACCGAGTGCGGCGATTTAAACTCGTTCGCCATGAAGACGAGAGTGGAGTCTCTGGGACTGGTGTGGTCGCCTACGGATGCGTATTTCCGAATGGGAGAGCAGCATTAACGTGGGATACCGAGCCAACAAGTACTGCGTGGTATGATAGTATAGAGGAGCTTGAGGAGATACATGGACACGACGGGAAGACGGAGGTGGAATGGATAGATGAATGAAAAGAATAGAGTGCGGCGGAAGATGGAGCTCATCGACCTCACCGAGGGCGACAAGCAGACGTGGAACCGGCACGAGGGCGGCGTCTATGTGCACGGCGACGGCTACAGGCACTTCATCGTGAAGGCCGCCGTGTTCAAGGTGTTGCAGGAGGCGGGGCACGACGTCGCGACCGAGGTCCAGTTCCCGAACAGCTACATCGCGGACGTAGTGGATGCCTCGACCGGGGTTATCTATGAGGTGGAGACGGACGCCTCCGACTCTGACGCGGTAGCGAAGATTGAGAATTTCTCCGGGTTCGACGTCATCGAGGACGTCATCATACTGGACCCGGAGGAGATAATAGATGATGAGATTATACCGCCTGTAAACAGGGAGAAGGTAGTATTTGAATGGAATCCGATTGACGACCTTAAGGAGATTATTGAGGGGGAGGTGGTCACTTGATGGATCCGACGACGGCGAAGGAGAAGAAGGTCCTGGCCGAGGCCGACGCCACCGAGGAGGGCGACCGGCTCACGATCCACGACGTCCGGACGGTGTACGACCGCGGGAACGGCGCGGACAAGCGGGCGGTCAAAAACCTGCGGGAGAAGGGCGTCATCGCCACGACCGACCAACCCGGCGTGTTCGAGATAGTATGGGCGCCGTGGGACGACGGCCAGCTCTCGCTCGACGAGGCGATCGCATGAGCAAGCGGAAGGGCCAACGACGTGAACGCGAAGCGAAAGAACTCCTCGAGGAGAACGGATACCGCGTCAGTATCGCGAAGAACCACCGGTTCGGCGCCAACGACTACTTCAACCTGTTCGACCTGCTCGCGGTCGGCCCCGGCCCCGTCAAATTGATCCAGGTCAAGGCCAACTCCGCCCGCGGCATCACGAAGACCGGGAAGAAGGCGTCGGTGTTCTGCCCGGAGGACCACGTCGACGTCGAGTACTGGACGTGCCACGACCGCGAGGGCTGGCGCATCCAACGCCTCACCCGGCACTCGCCGGAGAACCCGGCGTGGGAAACGCTTATCGACGAGCGAAACAGAGACGGGAACATGGGCGACTACGTCCCGGAGGTCCTGTGATGGCCGAGGCACAACACGCCGCCGCGGAAATAGATCCGTGGCGGGCGGCCGTCCGGCAACGCGACGTCGACGCTCTGTGCGGCACATTGTTCGACGTCGACCTGTACCCGAGCCAGGAGGAGATCGTGAAGACGATCGCGTTCCGCGAGTCCGATCTCGTGGTCAACACGTACACCCGGTACGGGAAGACGTTCAGCGTCGGCCTCGGCACCGCGCTCCTCATCCAGCTCAACCGGTTCCGCGGCCTCGACATCGGCATCCTCGGCCCGAACCTCAGCGACGCCACCAACTTGAAGGACGAGCTCCTGCGGCACGGGATCCGGAACGACGTGTTCGCCGGAATGATCGACACCGGCCGCGGATCCGACCCGGAGGACCTCCTCAAATCCCGGTCCGCGGACAAGATCACGTTCAACGACGGCGCGACCACGCTCCGCTGCCTGTCCGCCAAATCGGCGGGGGCGCACGGCGACCGGGCGGGCGCCGGCGCCGGCTCCGGGCTCATGGGCGAGGGGTTCGACGTCCTGATCCTGGAGGAGGCCGCGCAGATCCCACAATCGGTGTGGGAGAACTACGCCGCCCGCCTGCTCGAGGAGGTCGACTCTACGCTGATCGAGCTTGGGAACCCGTGGCACAAGGGCAACCAGTTCTACCGGCACTGGGAGGACCGGGAGAACTTCCGCCGCGTCCACGTCGACGAGGAACAGGGGATCAAGGAGGGGCGGCATCCGCCGGAGTGGTTCGACGACCAGGCGCGGGAGGTCGGCGGCCGCGACACTATCCAGTACACCGTGCTGTACGAGTCCCGGTTCCCGGACGAGGTGGAGGACGCCCTTATTTCGCAGCGGTGGCTGGACGACGCCCGGGACGCGGACCTCGAATTGGACGACCGCCGCGCGGTGTACGGCCTGGACGCGGCCGGGGAGGGCGACGACGTCATGGTGCTCACCCGCGCGATCACGGACGGGACCCGGTACAAGGTCACGCACCAGTTCAGCCGCGACCACACGTCCGACACCGGGAGGGCGGCGCAGTGGGCGCTCCAACACGTCGAGCGGTACGACCGGCCCGAGGACGCCACGGTGGTGGTCGATTACATAGGGATCGGCGCAGGGGTGTGGAGCAAGCTGAACGAGGAGGGCGTGGACGCGGTCAAGTTCAAGGCCGGGGAGACGCCGCGCCGCCAGTTGTCCGGGATCCCGGACTGCCGAGACGAGAAGGCGCAGAAGTACCACCTGCTCGCGGCGGCGTTGGAGGAGGGCCGCGTCGCGCTGGCCGACGACCTGCCCGGGGAGCTCGCGCTCCAGTTGACGCACATCACGGCGGAGCCGAACAGCCGCGGGGACATGGTGGTGAACGATCCGGACAGCGGCAGCCCGGACTTCGCGGACAGTTTGATGCTTGTTTTTGCGGAGCGGGATGCGGCCACGATCACCGGGGTCGGGGGGCGGCAACGATGAGTGAAGACTACTTACCGAAGGTGGTAACACCGCTGGAGCTTGCGATGTTCCTCCACAAGGCATACGAGGAGGCGGCGGAGAAGAACGACTGGGAGACGCAGGACGGGACGAGCGTGGAGTTCGAGGAATTACCGGAGGAGAATCAGCAGACGATGATCGACGTGGCCTCGGCCGTTCTCCAGGAGTACAAGGTGGACCGCCGTGATACTTGAGTGCCCATACTGCGGCGTCACGCTCCACGACGCCCGCGACGCGAACTACTACGCGCACGTCCGGTTCAGACGGAGTTACGAGGCGGAGAAGGACTTCGTCGACAACGTCCACGGAGAATCCGGGGAGACGAAGCCGCCGGAGGTGTTGGCGCGGTGATCGAGTCCATCCTCGCCGGGATCGCGGTCGAACTGTTGAAGAAGGCCGCCGCCCGGACCGGGCACGACGACGCCTTCGCCCTCCTCGCGGACAAGACCGGTGTCGACCTCGCGGACCGCGCCGCGCCGTGGGACAAGATCCACGACCTCCCGGACGACCCCGGGACGGTGTACGTCTGGCGGTTCGACGACGACATCTCGGACGAACGCCTCGCCGCCATCGAGTCCCGCGTCGAGGACGAGTTCGTGTCCAAGTACAGCACGGAGCCCCGCGCCCTCCACTTTTTTCTCCGGGAGTGCGAGGCCGTGGAGGACGAACTGGCCGCGGAGGACGTCCGGGAACTGGTGGAGCCGTGGCTCAGACAGCAGAACCTATGAAGACTAATGAACGAACACACCGTACTTGCTGGAACAGAATACGTAGAGGCGAAACAGGAGACGGAAACACCGGCAATAACGCTCCGGAGAAACGATGACAAGAACAGCGAGAAGTATAGTGTCAGTTACGATTTATGGGCGGTGGATTGTGCCGGCCTGAAACTTGACCGAGAGACGCACAGATGGATCAGAGGATATATCCGGGGAGCGTTCGATGTTATTGCTTCAACACAGATCGATAGGAAGCCGTGCGCTTCGGTCGGATCGGTCTCCGGATATATCTACAATCTTGAAGAGTACGAAGCAAATGAGATGTTCCTTAAACTCCGAGAGATAGTAAAAGACCGGGACAATTGGGTCATCGAGGAACCATTATTTGAATCGACCACCCCAGATCGATTCAAAGACATTCCAACCGTAGAATAATACATCGGATAACCCCGCATCTTTAAGTGGTACGCCCACCAAGTCCCCGGTGTACGATGCCATTCGCGTCGCTGTCCAAACGGCAGGCCACGATCGACTCCGTCGGCGGCGCCCGCCCCGGCGTCCCGGAGGGGAAGAAAAGCAGCCACTTCTTCCAACAGGTCGGACAGGGCGAGCCCCGGCACGCGGACCTGTTCGCCATCCGCCTCCTCGGACAGAGCCCGTATATGGAGTGGGCGAAGGACATCATCAAGCAGCAGGTCACCAGCACGCCGCTCCGGATCGTGCCCGACGTCCCGGAGGACGAGGAACCGAGCGAGGAGCACATCG
This sequence comes from Asbonarchaeaceae archaeon (SeqCode), assembly GCA_034190525.1. Classification (GTDB taxonomy): domain Archaea; phylum Nanohalarchaeota; class Nanosalinia; order Nanosalinales; family Nanohalalkaliarchaeaceae; genus JALIDP01. Next base: position 7,542 of record JAXINY010000101.1, read on the forward strand.
ACGCCGCCGAGTCCGCCACCGCGTTCTTCCAGGGCAACTTCAACGACGACGCGGAGAGCCTCGACCACTTCCTCAACGTCGTCTTGAACGACGTGCTCGACTTCAACTCGGGCGTCGTCGAATTGGTCCCGGACGACGACGGCTTCCTCGACCAGATGGTCACCCGCGACGGCCTCACGTTCACGAAGAACCTGAAGGAGTCCGGCCTCCTCGCGGAGGACCCGGCGTACCTCCAGTTCGAGCTGTCCCGCGGGTTCACGCGGCACGTCGGCACCACGACCGGCGGCGTCCAGGGCATCGACCTGCGGGAGGCCGTCCGGGACGCCCACGTCTTCCCGTTCCGCGTATTTAGTCGGGAGACCATCGAGTATAGCCGGGACCAGATCGTGTGGTTCCAGATGGACGGCCGGAGCAGTAACCCTTACGGCCGCGGCCGGGTGCAGAAGGTCCGGCAGCTCGCGGAGATCCTGTTGAACGGGGACATCCACCGGGAGCGGTACTTTCTCGACGACCAGTACCAGAAGGCGATCGTCCAGTTGGCGGAGGCGAGCCAGAACGAGATCGAGTCGCTGAAGGAGCAGCTGCGGAATGACAAGGGCAACCCGCACGATCTGAACGTGGTCGGCGGCCGCGAGGCCAGCGTCCTCCAGATCGATCCGGAGCCCGAGAAGATGCAGTTCCTCGAATCCCACAAGTGGTACACCAAGCTCGCGTTGGTGGTCATGGGGTTGAACGAGGCGGAGGGCGGCATCCACGAGAACGCGAACCTGAGTGTTTCGGAGGAGATGAAGCGGAACGCCTGGCGCCGTACCACGAAGCCGCTGCTCGAGATGCTGGAGCGCGTGATCACGCGGCAGATCCTCCCGTTCATGCGGGAGTACCACGCGGTCGACGGCGAACTGAAGGCCCGGTTCGAGCCGCAGAACCGGTTCGAGAAGACGCAGCAGCAGGCGATCGAGGACAAAGAATTGGAGTTGCAGGCGATGACCCCGAACGAGGTCCGGGAGGAACGCGGGAAGGAGGGGTACGGCCCGATCGGGGACCTCCCGATGGCCGCCTACCAACAGGTCATCCAGCACGTCCCGGGGTGGTCCGCGGAGCAGATCAGCGACGAGATTGAGGACGTCCCGGACCCAAGTGGGCCGGGCGGCGATACCCTGCTCTCCCTGTTCGACGATGACGACGCCGCGGACGGCTCCGAGGAGCGGGATTTCGAGTGCCCGTTCCCGTTTGACTCCGTGGAGGACTGCGTGCTCGAGATGAAGGGCGAGGACGACATCGATAACCCGCACGCCTTCTGCAACGCCTGGCAGAACGCCTGCGACAAGGTGAACAGTTATGCGGACGGGTACAGGGACGCGCTCGCCGACGGACGGCGGGAAACCGTGCTGGAGGGGACGCGGGAAGCCCTGCGGAACGACCGCAGCGGCGAGTTCCCCCCGCTCAAGAGCCACGCCGAGGACCTCGGACGGGCCGTGGCCGACCTGTTCGAGGACGGCGTCGACGACGTGGTGCGGGACGCGGTGGACGAGTTCCCGGATGAGGACCAGGACACGTCGCTCGTGGTCGACGCCGCCGACCTCGCCGAACGGTTCGACGTCGCGGAACGGCTCGAGGCCGAGCTCCGCGCGTCCAACCTCGAGGCGATGGAGAAGGCCGCCGACCACCACGCCGCCAAGCTCGAGGCCGACCTCGAGGACCGCCTCGTCCTGCCGGAGGGGACGCGGATCGACATCGACTTCGACCTGATGGATACGTTCACCGCGGAACGGATCAAGGAGAAGGCGGCGCAGGCCGCGACCGCGGTCAACGACACGGTCCGCCGCCAGATCCGGGAGGTCATCCTCGACGGCGCCGAGAACGGGTGGAGCAGCCAGCGGATCGCGGACGAGCTCGAGGAACGGGTGGGCGGCGAGTTCCGCGACGAGCACGCGGAGGTGGTCGCCCGGACCGAGACCCTGTCCGCCAGCCGCGATGGATCCCAGGCGTTGGCCGAGTCCACCGACCTCGTGGATGGGAAGGAGTGGATCGCGACCGACGACGACCGGACGCGGCCGTGGCACGCCGCGATGGACGGCGTCGTCGAGGAGGTCAACGCCGCGTTCACGGTGCCCGGCGGGTGGAAGGGCGCGCCGCACTACCAACCCCGGGATTATCCGCGGACTGTGCGGACCGTCGGCGAGGACCAGCCGTTCAACTGCCGGTGTGCGCAGGCGCCGGTCCCGGCGGAGGACATGCCGGACACCGTCCGCGCCGCGTTGGACCACGACGCGGTCACGGTCGACACGGAATTGACGGAGAAGCAGCTCGAGGTGTTCGCCGAGCACAGCCGCGACGCCGGGCAGAGCTTCGCCGAGTTCTGGAGGACGGTGACGGAGAACTGGACGAACCAGGAGATTGTGGACGAGAAGGGCATGGTCGGCTCCAAGTCCACCATCTACGACTGGACGGACACGTTCCTCGAATAATCCCCGCGTACACCGGTATTTCTCCCCGTGTACTTTTAAGGCGGCGTCCCCAAGGAACGGGTATGGCCGACTTCGTGCAGCCCGACACCTCCGGCTGGAACTTCGTGGAGGAGCAGTGGGAGGCGCCCGACGTCGAGGACTTCGAGCAGGCCGGGTTCGACGACCCGACGCAGGCGTTCATCGACGTCCACGCGGTCCACAACGTCGAGGACCCGGAGGACGCGGAGGACGTGTCCATCCCGCTCGCCCGGCCCACAAGCGACGGCGACCTCGAAAGCCCGTACGAGGCGTGGAACTCCGCGCACGACATGATCAGCCGGGAGGACCTGTCCGACGACGAGATCGAGGAGGCGCGGAGTTGGATGGAGAGCGTCCGGGAGGAGGAGTTCCCGGACCGGGAGCCGCTCGACGAAGGCGAGGACGAGGAGGCGACGCACCCGGACGAGGAGGACGAGGAAGACGACGATGAGCAGGGTATGAATGCGATGGAACGCGACGAACCGGCGGAGGACCGCGGCGTCTTCATGGTGAACGGGCGGGACGTCGACACCGTCACCCGCGACGACGAGGAACTGCTCCGCGTCCCGATCCAGGCGATCGAGCCCGACCGCAAAGGCACGAAGTTCACGGCCGAGGCGCAGGAACAGATCGTCGACCAGCTCCAGTCCGGCACGGTCCCGGCGTTCCCGAACCACGGGAGGGGCGACAGCGGCGTGCTGTACGACTTCCGGGAGATCCTGGGGCAGTGGGTGGACGGCGAGATGGAGGACGGCACGACGTTCGGGTTCCTCCGGCTCCGGGAGGGGAACGAGGACGCGGAGGAGCTCCGAGACCTCCTCGAGCAGGACATGCCGGTCGGGTTCAGCGTCGGGTTCGACGACGCGGAGATGAACGAGCAGGAGGACGGCCCGGATGAGATTACCGGTCTCGACCTCGTGGAGACCAGCCCGGTCGGGATCCCGGCCACACCCTCCGCGGTCCCGCAGGCGAACGACGAGTCCGCCCTGGCTGTGGCGACGTACTCCGCGGTGCGGGCGACGGACGGCGTGGACGTGGACGAATTTATGCAGGCACTCCGATCGGAGGTATC
>JAXINY010000052.1:0-704 GCA_034190525.1 Asbonarchaeaceae archaeon (SeqCode)
CGGGACGGCGCACTATGCGTGTGACGGTGCGACGTGGAACGAGATGTACTGAGGGGGCGGAGCGGGTTTAAATAGTTCTCTCGACAAGCCATACGCATGCCTGGCATCGACCTGTCCATCCCGGAGGACGTGGCCGACTCCGTGAAGCTGCCGGGACGGGAGAAGGAGCAGCGGATGCGCGTCGAACTGGCGGTGGCGCTGTACAGGGAGGACGCGCTGTCCTTCGGAAAGGCCCGCGAGCTCGCCGGGATGTCGAAGGCGGCGTTCCACCGCGAACTCGGACGGAGAAACGTGGAGCGGCACTACACGGAGACAGAACTGGCAGAGGATGTCGAGTATGCCTCCGGGTAGGGCGGTCACGGACACGTCACCACTCCTCAATCTCGCGTTCACCGACCGGTTGCACCTGCTTGACCAGCAGTTCTCCACCGTTCTCGTCCCCGACGCCGTCCTCGATGAAATACGGGAGGGCGAGGAGGGTGCCGAAGTGGTGCTGGACCTGGTTGACACCGGACTCCTGGCGACGGTCGAGGTGGCACGGGATGATCTCTTCGAGGAGCTTGCCCGTGAGATCGACCACGGCGAGGCCGCCGTCATCCGGCACGCCATCGATGCCGGCATCGACCGCGTCATCATTGATGAACGGGAGGGCCGCGCCGCCGCCAGACGCCATGATCTCCACCCGACAGGCGTCGTCGGAATAC
>JAXINY010000052.1:714-9450 GCA_034190525.1 Asbonarchaeaceae archaeon (SeqCode)
GAAGGCCTACGACGATACATCCGCGTTCCGGGACGCGCTGGACGAGCTGCGCGTGGAGGGCTTCTGGATGTCCGATGAGCTCTACGACGATGTGCTCGACCGGCATCAGGAACTATGAACGCTTACCGTCGACGACACCCTTTCGCTGGAGGCGAGCAGTCTCGATCCCTGTACCTCCGCCGAGGAGGGGCAGATCCGGTACAACGGGACGGCGCACGAGGGGTGCGACGGCGAGGCGTGGAACGCGATGTACTGAGGGACGGACGAGATATTTCTGCAGAATGTTTAAGTTGGCTCAGAGGATAGTTCCATCTATGGCGTGGGAGCTTCTGTGGAGTGAGGAGCACATGGCTGATCTGGAGAAGTCGTACGGTCCGCAGGTGCGGGAGCAGGCGGAGAAGAAACTCGACGATAAGGAGGAGCAGATCCAGCACATGCAACGGGCCGAACAGGTGGTGAAACGGCGCACCGTTCCTTCAAGGAACGGTGCTTGAACCTACTTCCGGCCGGAAGTAGGTGAGTTCCACAACCACTTCGGGCTCGGCGCGCTTGAGATCGTTGAGATAGCGTTTTCCGGGCAGGACTACCGCATCATCTGCGCTGTCGACCGTGGCGATGACCGCGTCATATACCTGACCGGTGTGAAGAAGGGAAGTGAGCAGCGGCAGGCGCTGGACATGTTGCGGGAACGATCGGAGCAGATCAAGGAGGACCTTGGCATCTAGTCGCCGGACAGCATCTTCCTTGTGTGGGACAGGTCCCGCTCCACCTTCTCCCGCAATTCCTCCGGGGAGAGGACGCGCTCGAACCGTTCCATGATTCCTTCGGATGCAGCCTCGGTGGCCTCGGGCATGTAGGATGTCTCTCGTCCACTCTTTAAATATGTGGAGGGCTCCGGCCCTATCGCGGAGCAAGATCCGGTACAACGGGACGGCGCACTATGCGTGTGACGGTGCGACGTGGAACGAGATGTACTGAGGGACGGTGGGTTGTCCTGGTTCCATGGAACGGGCCGGATCGGAACGTCATCCCGCTTTTAAATATCTCCATGCAGAGGATTACCGTAGTAGAATGGGAACCGACGACTTCGAGGCGTGGAAGGAGGACTGGGAGGAGCATAGCGATGAGTACGAGGAGGATCAGGAAGAACTGTTCAGACGGATACGGGAACGCCACAACCTGGAAAAGCGTCTCGAGCGCACGTTGCAGGAAGAGATAGAACACCTGTCGAAGAAGATTTCTGAAGCGGTGTATCCGGCGTAACGGTGTTTCCAGGATGGAGCCGCTCTTTGCCGATACGAACATCTTCGGTATCGCGGTCGATCCGGGTGACGACCGCCGGGAAGCGGTGTGGGAGACGCTGGACACCGTGGCTGCCGGGACCACGTCCCTGGCATCCGCTGACCTTGTTCTCACCGAGATCCGGGAGAACCCGCACGGCCCGACACGGAAGAAGGAGCTGGAGCTGTACAGGCTCCTGGTTGACGACACATACCCCCTTGACGAAACAGCGGAGCGTGCCGCGGAACGACTGGAACAGGCCGCTGATCTGGGCATCGTGGACGCCCAGCTTGTTGCGATTGCGGCCGTCAACGGATGCACATTCTGGTCGGGAGATCAGCGCCTCTTGAACGAGGAGAATGTTGAGGTGATTTCACGGGTGCTCTCCGAGGAGTTCCAGGACGTGTCATTCTCCTACAGGATTGAGTAGGCCGATGTGGTCCTGACCGCTGGATTTTTCCTCATTTCAGGGTCGATGACGGGCAGGATACCGTCACCGTCAACGACACGCTCGACCTGGAGCAGTCGTCGCTCGGGCCGTGCACCGCCGAGCAGGAGGGACAGATCCGGTACAACGGGACCGCGCACTACGCGTGTGACGGCGCGGCGTGGAACGAGATGTACTGATTCTCCGGCCGGGTCCGGGAAAGACATATCAAGCGCACGCCGGAAGGAACCGGTGTGATGGTGTCGGAGCACAGGGCGGCGGTCGAGGAGCTCGCCGAGCGTGCTGAGGACCACCTCGGTGACGCGTTGAGGGAGCTGGTGCTGTACGGGAGCGTTGCGAGAGGTGAGGAGACCGCCGCATCCGACGTTGACGTGTTCGCGGTTGTCGAGACAGAGGAGCAGAAGCGGTGGCTGCAGCAGGAGGGTGCGGAGATCGGTGTCGAGCACGGTGTGCTCCTCGTTCCCATCGTCAAGACCGTGGAGGAGTACGAGGAGATGCAGGACACCTTGTTCGGACAGGAGATTCAGGAGACGGGTGTGGCGTATGTCTGAGACGCCGCAGGACTTCCTGGACCTGTCCGAGGAAGCGTGGAACGACTACAGGAAGGCCAAGTCAGCCGGCGGCTCGGTCCGCATGCTCTACAACAGGCTCTATTACGCATGCTTCTATGCCGCAAAGGCCGCCCTGCTCGCCGCAGGGGAGGAGCCGAAGACGCACCGCGGCACCGCCAACCTCCTGTTCCAGGTCCTGTACGACGACCAGGGAGCGGTGTCGAAGGAGACCGCCGCATTCCTCAGCACGATCCAGCAGAAGCGGGACGAGGCAGACTACGAGACCGGGTTCGATGACACTGTGGCAGACGTGGAGCGTGTGGCGACATCCGCCCAGCAGTTCACCGAGGAGATGGAGCGCATCGTCGCGGAGCACGCGTGAGAACCGCTGCTCCCGCAGCAGGCCGACCGGAGCGAGATAGACGACCCTTCTTGTGATGCGTGGGGCGTCCGTCTCGGCCGGAACGTCGGCCGAGGAGGGGCAGATCAGGTACAACGGGACGGCGCACTACGCGTGTGATGGCGAGGACTGGAACGAGATGTACTGAGGGCGGAAGCGGTTTTAAATAGCTCTGCAGGCAATCTGCCGTGTATGTCCGGGGAACGGTACGCTGACGCTGTCGAAGACGTGCTGGAGCAACACGAAGGCATTCTGTTCGCATACCTGTACGGCTCCCGTGTCAAGGGGGTGGAGCGCGAGGACAGCGACCTGGACATCGCCGTGTACACAGACAACGGCCTGGAGCCGCGGGAGCTCAGCCGTCTTATCATCGCGCTGGAGGACGCCACAGGGGAGGAAGTTGACGTGGCGGTGCTGAACGATGCAGGCGTCATCTTCCAGCACCAGGTGGTGAAGTATGGCGAACCGGTGTACGTGGCAGACGAAGAGGTCAGGATAGCGTTCGAAACACGGGTTTACCGACGGTACGATGACTACAAACCGTTCTTCGAGGAGTACAACCGCGTGCGGAGGGTTACAGCATGATAGACAGCGATGTCATCGAGCAGAAGATTGATATCATCCAGGAACAGCTTGCCTACCTGTCCGAGGTGGAGGAGGATGGCCAGGAAGCGTTCACTGACTCCTTCGAGCGGAAGCAGGCGGTGAAGCATTCTCTGCAGGAGGCAATCGAGGCCTGCATCGACATCGGGAATCATATCGCCGCGGCCGAGAACCTGTCCCGCGGGGAGGACCTGTCCGATATATTCGGGAGTCTGGCTGATGCCGGGGTTGTCGACGACGATCTCGGGGCGCGCCTGGAGGAGATGACGAAGTTCAGGAACCTGCTGATCCATCGGTACGCGTACGTTGACGAGGACAGGCTGTGGACGATTGCTACAGAGGACATCAACGACATTCCCGCCTTCGTCGAGGCGGTTCAGGGGTATCTGGCGGAGAGCGGATAACACCGGCTGTCAACGACACCCTCGATCTGGCGCAGTCGTAGCTCGGTCCTGCACGTCTGAACAAGAGGGCCAGATCAGGGACAGCGGCTCCGCGCACCCCCTTTGCGGGGTCACCGCCCGACCGCGGACACCTTGAGGAAGTCCGCCCCGCTCAGCAGGTCGATGTGGATGTCGTAGTTCAGGCCGTAGTCGCTCTTCACCGTCGCCGTCACCCTGCCCCGTCCCAGGGTGCCGCCGAGCCGCTCCGCCGTCGCGTGCCCCGTCCCGGTGATGGTGGTCTCCCGTCCGTTCGCCAGCACCGTCAGCGTCGGGTCGAGGTCCGTGTCCAGGTCCTTGTTGTGGTACGACACGAGGAGCTCGGAGGTGTTGATGTGGTTGACGTCCCCGCGCTGCAGGTAGGTCCACTCCACCTCCTCCCCGGTCAGCGTCCGGTTGTACACCCGCACCGCGTCGATGTCGCCGCTCCAGTGCTCGCCGCCGGACGCGTTCACACCGAGCGTTGTCCAGTTGTGCAGCGCGTTGTCGAACGTCAGGTTCGCGGTGTGCGTGGTCGTGGCCTCGAGCGCGCCGTCGACGTACACGCGCTGCTCGTCGTGCGCCGAGTCGACCACGTAGGCGACGTGGTGCCAGGACGCGTCGTCCACCGCGGTGGAGAAGGACGTGGATTCCCAGCCGCTGCCGGTCCAGTACCGCGCCGCGCCCGCGCCACCGCCGCTGACCGGTTCGACCACGGCGTAGTCCCCGACCGAGACCGCCGCCCGGTCACCTGACACCGGCGAGGCGTTCACCCACGCCGTCACCGTCAATTGCGGCGACGTGGCGGCGAGCCGGGACGCGTTCACCGCGTCGTCGCTCCCGTCGAACTGCAGCGCCTCCCCGTGCACGCCGGCGGTCCACGCGGGGTCGTCCGCCCCGCTCGTGGCGTCAGCACCCAGCGTGGCGTCGGTGCCGTACTGCGAGGAGTCGTTCGCCCACTGCCCGCTGCCCTCGTCCAGCCGCCAGAACGCCGCCAGTTCCGGGTGGTTCGCGGGGTCGAACCCCTTCGGCAGCTTCCGGACGCACGCCTTCAGGTGCTGGTTCTCCATCATGTAGCAGTCCGTCCCGTTCACGGACGACTCGCGCACCGACACGTCCGCCTCCGACGATATCAGCAGGTTGCCGCGGCGCTGCGCGGCGTGCGCGGCGATGAAGTTCGACGTGGTGTCGATCTTGTAGGAGAGCTCCCCGGTCGTGTTGTCGAACACGTACCTGCCGCGGTCGAACGTGAGCCGGACCTCCCGGGCGCTGTACTGCCCCTCCGTCGTCACCTCCTCCACCTGTGCGTCCACCTGCCGCAGGAAGTCGATGCTGTTGGTGATGGCTGCCGTGTCCTGCATCCGGTCGATGATGGGGGCGCCGACGTTGAGCGCGATGCCCGCCGCCGCCACGACGATACCGGTGTAGATGACCATGCTGACCAGGGCCGACACGCCCGCCCGCGCATCCATGCCTCCTCCTTCCCCGTCCGCGTACATAACTCTTTGCCAGCCCGCGCCTCACTCCGCGAACAGGGAGGCGATGACGAGGAACAGGCCGAACGCGACGATGATGAGCGCGCCGCCCGCCACCGCCGGCTCCCCCTCGGACGGGACGAGCCGCGCCAGCAGCGTCCAGCCCAGGCCGAACCCGGTGACGAGGATGCCCGTCCACTTCAGCAGGCCCATGGGAACGGATGCGGCCGACGGTTGAAGAACGTTGTCACGGGGTGACGTGGTCAACGCGGTAGTACGTGACCTCCTCCTCCGGATCCACCACCCCCCACAGCATCGTCGCCCGGATGTTCTGCGCCAGCCGGACCGCCCGCGACACGTCGGTGTAGGTGAACTGCTCGTCCTGCGTCACCGCGTGCACCACCCACTTCGTGTGCTCCCGCTGCTCCTTCGGCCCCTCCTTGTACGGGTTGACGCCGCGCGGGTAGACGCGGAAGTGCGCCCCGAACTTGAACCCGGACTTGACGATGTACCCGCGCTCCCGCAGGTCGTCGTACACCGCGTACTTCTGCGGGAACTCCCCGTCCCGGTCCACGAGCCGGTCGTGCAGCGCCTCACCGGACAGCTCCTCGCCGTCCTCCTCCACCGTCAGCTCGCCGCGCTCCACCAGGTGCAGCGCCTCCACCAGCGACAGCTCCAGGTACTCGCCCTGCTCTTTCCCGTAGTACAGGTCCTCGAAGATGCTGTCCCAGTCCTCGAACACGCGCACGCGGTTCTCCAGCAGCGTCCCTGTCGGCATGGAACGACCGGTGCGAGTGAGATTAATAAAGGTGGGCTGAACCCCTTGAAATATGGGTCTGGAGGACATCTTCCGGGCGTACGACGTCCGCGGCAGCGTCCCCGACCAGCTGGACGAGGACGTGATGCGGCGCATCGGCGCCGGCCTCGCGGCGCAGCTACAGGACGCGGGGGAGGACACCGCCGTGGTCGGCCGCGACATCCGCGACTCCAGCCCCCGGCTCGCCGCCGCCCTCATCGACGGCCTCACCGCCGCGGACGTGGACGTGGTGGACGCGGGCCTGGCGCCGTACGGCGCCGTCCTGTTCCACGCCCGCTCCAGCGACGCGAGCTCCGCGTACGTCACCGCCTCCCACCTGGAGAAAGGGTTCAACGGGGTCAAGTTCGCCCACCGCGACGGGACCGGGTACGTTGCAGAGGAGAACGACGCCGTCCGGCAGCAGGTGCCGGACACGGTCGCGGCGGGGGGAGCGGGTACGGTGCGCGAGGTCGACGTCCTCCCGGCCTACCGCGACCACCTGCTCCCGCTCGTCGACCTCGACGGGCTGGACGTGGTGGTGGACGCGGGGAACGGGGCGGCGTCCGTCGCCGCGGCCGACCTGTTCTGGAAGGCCGGCGCCGCGACCGAGTGCCTCAACTGCGACCCCGACGGGTCGTTCCCGAACCGGCCGTCGGACGTCGCCCCGGAGAACCTGGCGGAGCTGCGCGACCTGGTCGCCGACGGCCGTGATATGGGCGTGGCGTACGACGGGGACGCGGACCGGCTCGCGGTCGTGGACGACACCGGCCGGGTGCTGTCCGCCGAGGAGGCAGCCGCCGTCGTGCTGCAGCACATCCTTCCGCAGGAGGAGGGGCCGGTGGTGGCGAACGTCGAGTGCTCCCGGCTCGTGGAGGACGTCGCCGCCGGGTACGGGCGGGACGTGGTGCGGACGCGCGTCGGCCACAGCTACCTGTTCCGCGAGGTCGTGGAGCGCGGCGCGTGCCTCGGCGTGGAGAAATCGCGGCACATGGCCGTCACCCGGTTCTTCCCGCTGGATGACGGGGTCGCCGCCTCGCTCGCGGTCGCGGATGCGGTGCAGGCGCTCGACACGCCGCTGTCCGACGCCGTCGACGACCTGCCGACGTACGAGCGCGACCGCATCGCGTTCGACGCCGCGCATGATATCAAGTTCGATGTGGTCGACCGGCTGCAGCAGGAGCTCTCGCAGGAGTACGGCGACACCGACACGACCGACGGCATCCGCGTGGACCAGGAGGAGGGATGGATCCTCATCCGCGCCTCCAACACCTCGCCCGTCATCCGCCTCACCGTCGAAGCGGAGACAGAGGAAGATTTCGAACGGTTGAAGGAGGAGTTCGCCGGCCGGCTGCAGGACGCGATCGACGCTGCATCCTAGTCCTCCTGTTCTGCCGCTGCAACCGTCTCCAGCGTCTCCAGTGCCACGTCCGGGGTCACGGAGATGGAGTCGATGCCCTGCTCCACCAGGAACGCCGCGTAGCCGTCGATGGTGGACGGGGCGTCGCCGCAGATGCCGACCTCGCAGCCGTTCTCGTGCGCGGTCTCGATGAGCTGCGAGATGGACCGCTGCACAGCCTCGTCGGACTCGTCGAACAGGTAGGCGAGCTTCTCGGAGTTCCGGTCGACACCGAGTGTCAGCTGGGTGAGGTCGTTGGAGCCGATGGAGAACCCGTCGAACTGCTCCGCGAACCGGTCCGCGAGCACGATGTTGGACGGGACCTCCGCCATCACGAACGTCTCCACCGCGTCCGGCGCCAGCCCGTAGTCGTCCATCAGGTCCAGCACCTTCTCGCCCTCCTCCGGCGTGCGGCAGAACGGCACCATCACGGTCACGTTGTCCAGGCCGACGTCCTCCCGCACCTGGCGGATGGCCTCGCACTCCAGCCCGAACGCCGCGCGGAACTCGTCGTCGTAGTACCGGGCCGCGCCGCGCCACCCGAGCATCGGGTTGGACTCCACGTCCTCGTACTGCTCGCCCCCCTCCAGCCCGCGGTACTCGTCGGTCTTGAAATCGCTGAACCGGACGATGACCTTGTCAGGGTAGAACGCCGCCCCGATCCTGGCGATGCCGTCGCGCAGCGTCTCCACGTACCGGTCCTCCTCGCCCTGCTCGATGAGGTGGAGCGGGTGCTCCCCGACCTCCGACGCGATGATGAACTCCTCCCGCGCAAGCCCGACCCCGTCAACAGGGAGGCTCGCATGTGAAAAGGCGTGGGACGGGTCGCCGAGGATGAGCATCACGTCCGTCTCCGTGTCCGGGACCTCGTCCAGCTCCCGTTCATCCACCGTGTACTCCAGGGCGCCGTCAAGGACGCGGCCCGTCGACCCGGTGCAGTCCACCGTCACCGCCTGGCCGTCCCGCACCGCGCGCCGCACCCCGGCCGCGCCCACGACCGCGGGCACGCCGAGCTCCCGGGAGACGATGGCGGCATGCGAGGTCTTCCCGCCCTTCTCCGTGACGATCGCACCGGCCTGCTTCATGATGGGCTCCCAGTCCGGGTCGGTGCGCTCCGTCACCAGGACCGCGCCCTCCTCGAACCGGTCCATCTCCGACGGGTCGTCCAGCAGCGTCACGTCGCCGCTGCCGATGCGGCTGCCGATGCCGACACCCTCCGCCAGCACCTCGCCGTCCTCCTCCAGCCGGTAGTCCCGGATGACGTTGCCCTCCTGCGAGTGCACCGTCTCCGGCCGCGCCTGCACGATGAACAGCTCGCCGCGCTCCCCGTCCAGCAACCATTCGATATCCATGGCGGTGCCGTAGTG
>JAXINY010000052.1:9460-10446 GCA_034190525.1 Asbonarchaeaceae archaeon (SeqCode)
CGTCCAGCGAGTACTGCTCCCGCTCCTGCTCCGGCACGGTCTCGATGGTGGGCGTGCCGTCCCGCAGCACCATCCGCCGGTCCTTGTCCCCGAGGACGCGCTCCACGATGCCGCCGGTCGGCTTGAACACCGCGAACTCGTCCGGGTTGACATCGCCCTGCACCACCATCTCGCCGAGGCCGTACGCGGACTCGATGACCACCACGTCCTCGAACCCGGAGTCCGGGTCGATGGTGAACATCACGCCCGACGCGCCCGTGTCCGAGCGGCCCATCACCTGCACGATGCAGGACAGCTTCACGTCGAAGTGGTCGAACCCCCTGTCCGCGCGGTAGGAGATGGCGCGGTCCGTGAACAGCGAGGCGTAGCACTGCTTCACCGCCTCGAGCAGGTCGTCCTCGCCCTCGACGTTGAGGAACGTCTCCTGCTGCCCGGCGAAGCTCGCGTCCGGCAGGTCCTCCGCCGTCGCCGAGCTCCGCACCGCGACCGCGGGGTCGTCCTCCCCCAGCTCGTCGCCGAGCTCCCGGTACGCGTCCCGCACCGCGTCCGCGAGCTCGTCCGGCATGTCCGCCGCGACGAACAGGTCGCGGATGCGCTCCCCGGCGTCCGCCAGCGCGTCCGTGTCATCGATATCCGCCGCGTCCAGGATGTCCTCTATCTCGTCCTGGATGCCGGCCGCCTCCACGTACCGGTCGTACGCCGCGCTCGTCGTGGTGAACCCGGGCAGCGTCGGCACGTCCAGCCGCGCCAGCTCCCCGAGGTTCGCCGACTTCCCGCCGACCTCGGCCGTATCCTCCTGCGTCAGGTCGTCGAGCCGCTGCACCAGGTCCATGGCTACCCGTGCTCCTCCAGCGCCTGGATGGCCGGCAGCTCCTCGCCGGTGAGGGCGCGGATGTAGGCGCCGCCGGCGATGGAGACGTGGGAGAAGTCCTCGTCGTCGAACCCGCACAGGTCGACCGCCCGCGCCGTGTCACCGCCGCCGACGA
>JAXINY010000115.1:0-9651 GCA_034190525.1 Asbonarchaeaceae archaeon (SeqCode)
GCAGCCACGCCGCCGTCGCGGTCACCATCGCCTCCACCGCCTCCGGCCGCTGCTCGGTTCCCGCACGCCGCAGCGCGCTTCCGAGGACGATGGCGGTGAACGAGGCGATGAGGAACGGTTCCATACCGACGAAGCTCTCGCCGTACAGCTTCCCGACCGCGACCGGGACGAGGAGGAAGATGGAGAATATCCTGAGGAAGACCCCGGTGTAGTGGTTGACCACCCGCCAGCGCATCCTACTCCTCCTCCCGCTCGACGACCTCTGTGACCAGCTTCCAGTTCGGGATGTAGTACGTCGTGTCCCCGGACTCGAGCGTCGTGTACATCGGCCGGACGCCCGATATCTTGCCCTCGTACTCTCCCACGGTTATCCTGTCATCGGCGGTGAACACGCGTGCCAGCTGGAAGTAGATGGAGACCGCGATGTTCCGCACGAGGTCACGCGTCCCGAACGCCAGCGCCAGCACGACCGCGGTACCGACGACGGCGGTTATCACCCCGAGGAACAGGAGGTCAACACCGGCGACCGCGAGCGCAAGGATGAACGCAATCACCACGCCAAGGTACTTCACCGCGCGGCCCGCGATGACGTACACCGGGGTCTCCGCACCGGAATCATCGACCAGCCCGGTTATCCTGCTCACGCGGAACAGGCGGACTGTCACCTCCTCCAGCCGGTCCGCCACGACGACACCGAGCAGCAGGACCGCTCCTGCAAGCAGCAGGCTGGTCGCCCAGCCCACCAGCTTCGCCGAGTAATCGGCCGCGACGCGGAACCCGAACACGTACATCAGCGAGAGGACGGCCAGGACGTAGATCCCCCACTTCACGAGATCCGCGACCAGGTCGGAGAGGCTGCCCCGGTAGCTGAGGTCGCGGAGCAGCGACTGGATGTCGGAGCGGACACCGAACTCGTCGAGCGACGTCATCTTCAGCAGGGTCCGCACCAGCTCCGAGGCGATGCGCCCGCCGACGAAGCCGAGGATGAGGACGACGATGACCGCGAACAGCCGCGGCCGGGCCGCCGCATCTACCTGCAGGAACAGGAGGAGTTGCTGCCAGCCCTGCTCGAGCACCCGACCCAGCACCGACATACAACGCCCTTCCGGGCCGCCGGCTTAAATATCTGGGCCGCCGACCACTGTTTAAAAGGTTGAGGCCGTAGTCCGAACCGCTCGGGATGCCGCCTCCAGCGGGTGCAGCGGCGGACTGAGCAGGTGCATACACGATGGACGCTGTTATCGGAACGGACGACGGGGAAAGCTACCAGGTGGAACTCGAGGACAACCAGGTGCAGGCGCTGACCGGGCTCAGCATCGGTGACACGGTGGACGGCTCGCTTCTCGGGCTCGGCGGCTACACCCTGGAGATCACGGGCGGCAGCGACACCGAGGGATTCCCGATGCGCGCCTCGGTGGAGGGGACCGGCCGGAAGCAGCTGCTCGTCAGGGAGGGGACCGGCGCCCGCGACCTCGAGGACGGTGAACGGCGGCGGAAGTCGGTCCGCGGCAACACCGTCTCCCGGCAGATAGCGCAGCTGAACCTGTCCGTGGTGGAGGAGGGCGACGAGGCCATCGCAGCCCTGCTCGGCGAGGACGACGAGGAAACAGCGGACGACGCCGACGCCGGAGAGGAGTAGGTGGCCGTCGTGGGCGACGTCCCGGTCCCGGAGGCGAACATCGGCCTGGTCGGCCACGTCGACCACGGGAAGACGACGCTGACCAACGCGCTCAGCGGCGAGTGGACGGATACGCACTCGGAGGAGCTGCGCCGCGGCATCACCATCCGCCTCGGGTACGCGGACGTCACCATCCGGTACTGCCCGGACTGCGACCGGTACACCGTCGCGGAGGAGTGCGAGGCGTGCGGCGGTGCCGCGGACGTGGCGCGCAGCATCTCCATCGTCGACGCCCCCGGCCACGAGACCCTGATGGCGAACGTGCTCTCCGGCGCGGCCATCATGGACGGCGCCGTCCTGCTCGTCGCGGCGGACGAGGAGGTGCCGCAGCCGCAGACCCGGGAACACCTTGCGGCGCTGGAGCGCGTCGGCATCGAGAACATCGTCGTCGTCCAGAACAAGATCGATCTGGTGAGCGAGGAGGAGGCGAAGCGGAACCACCAGCAGATACAGGAGTTCGTGGCGGGGACGGTCGCGGAGGACGCCCCGGTCATCCCGGTGTCCGCGCAGCACGGCACCAACATCGACCTGCTGCTCGCGGCGGTCGAGGACCACATCCCGACACCGGAGCGGGACGCGGACGCGGAGCCGAAGATGCTCGTCGCACGGTCGTTCGACATCAACAAGCCGGGTGCGACGCCGGACGATCTGAAGGGCGGTGTGGTCGGCGGCAGCCTGCAGCGCGGGGAGCTGGACGAGGGCGACAGGATCACGCTGAAGCCGGGATACGAGCGCGACGGGAGCTGGGAGCCGGTGGAGACCGAGGTGCGGAGCATCATCCACGGCGAGAACCACGTGGAGACCGCGCGGCCGGGCGGACTGCTCGGTATCGAGACCGGGCTCGACCCGGCCCTCACGAAGTCCGACAGCCTTGCCGGGAACGTGCTCGGCAGGACAGGGGAGCTCCCACCGGTGCGGGAGGAGCTGGAGATCGACCTCGACCTGATGGACAGCGTCGTCGGCAGCGAGGACGAGGAGTCCGTCGACCCGGTCAAGGAGAACGAGCCGCTGCTCCTGAACGTCGGCACCGGGAAGAGCTCCGGCCCCGTCGTGGAGGCCGGCTCCACCATCCGCGTGAAGCTGAAGCGACCGGTCTGCGCCGAGGACGGTGACACGGTGGCGGTCTCGCGGCGGATGGGGTCGCGGTGGCGGCTCATCGGCGCCGGCACCATCGTATGACGCAGCAGGCCGCTAAAACGCCTTCATGAGGCGTCTCCCCCGCGAAACACGGCCGCGGCAGTTCATTAGTTATTTAAATCCCCTCCCGGATGGGGGTTGTACGTCATGGCCCTGGTTTCTCAGCTTGAGGGCGTCGCTCTCGGGCTCATACAGCAGAATATGGCGGTCAAGGTGGTTATCACCTTCGGCCTCGTCGGGGCAGGCCTGGTTATCGCGCGGCTCGCCGGCCACCTGACCCGGTACATCTGGGAGGTGAAGCTGCCGCACGAGGAGCTGCCGGACCGGATACGGCGTCGCTCCCGGTCTCCGGACCGGGCGGTGGAGTACGCAATCGTCGTGCTGACGCTGGCCGCCGCGGTCCTGTACATCAACGCCTCCGCCGCAAGCCAGATCGCTGCACAGGTGGCGGCGTACACGCCGCGCGCCATCACCGCGGTCCTCGTGCTCACGCTCGGCGTCATCCTGGTGAACGGGCTTATCGCCGGTGTCCGGGCGTTCATCGACCGGCTGGACGTCAAGCAGCAGGTCGAGACCATCGGCGTCTCCCCGCGCGTCCTGGAGGGGTTCCTCTCCAGTATCAAGATATTCCTGTACCTCATCGTGCTGGAGGTGGCGGTCATCCAGCTCGGTGTCTCCGCCCGCATCATCGACAACACCCTCACGGCAGCGTCGTACGGCGTCGTCCTCCTCCTGGTGCTGCTCGGGTTCTTCGGGTTCAGGGATCTCATCCAGAACTACGCCGCCGGCATCTACCTCCGCGGCTCCGAGGTGCTGAAGCCCGGGCAGCGCATCAAGCTGGACGAGGCGACCGGGGAGATCCGGGAGACCTCCATGTTCAGCACCACGGTCAACACCGACTCCGGGTACTTCCTGCTGGCGCCGAACAAGAACCTGATGGACCGGGAGATCCTGTTCAAGCGGGTGAAGGCGGACGTGGAGACGCTGGAGGATATCACGGACCACTTCGCGGCGACCGACGCGCCGTACGCCGGCGCGGCGACGGCGGAGATGGCGCTGGCGATGTTCGGGTTCGATATCACGCAGGGCGATATCAGCGAGGAACTGGACGAGGAGGGGCCGTCCCCCGCGGAGCTCGGGGCGGCGGTGGAGGAGCTGGCGGGCGGCGAGGTGAAGCACGCGTTCGTCGCCGCGGACAGGATGACGGATGCGGGCACGGAGCTCAAGGTGTGGCTGAACAACGACGCGCTCCTCCTCCCGTACTTCCGGCGGAGCATCCTGTTCCCGGGGTCGGAGAGCGACCGGTACGTGCTCTGCGTGGCGGTGGAGGGCGACGAGGCGCTCATCCTCGACCCGGGGAGCGGGGATGACGGCGGCGTGTACTACGTCGATGCGGGAGAGCTGCAGGAGGCGATGGAGGCGGCGGACGGCGGCGGCTATCTCGTGCTGGCGCCGCGCGGCACCACAGCGTTCTGGCGCATCAAGAACGACCTCATCTACGCCAGCCTGTCGTTCTACCAGCAGCTCAGCAAGAACCTCGAGGTCCAGCTCAGCAAGATCATGCGCCGCGGCGAGGTGCTCAAGCAGGTCGTGCCGGAGGCCGTGGACGACTTCATCGAGCGGTGGCGGGTGCGCGAGGAGGGGGACGGCGTCACACCGATGTGGACGCCGGACAGCAACGGTGATACCCAGATAGATGAATTTACTGACAGTAGCTGACGACGGGGAGCTGGCGGAGCGGTTCGCGGAGCACGCGGACGACGTCACCGCCGCCTCCATCGCGGACGTCCGCATCGTCGCCGGCGGGGAGCCCGCGGTGCTGGTCGGCGGGGAGGACCTGTCGGACTACGACGCGCTCTACCTCGATCCGGACCCGCGCATCGCCATCTTCTCCCGGGTGTTCCTCGAGGCGCTGCTGGAGCAGGATATCACGACGAACATCGGGCCGACGGCGTTCTTCATCCTGGCGAAGAAGAGCTACCTGTACCAGGTGCTCGCGGAGAAGAACGTGCCAATCCCGCCGACGGCGACGGTGTCGACGCAGAAGGGGGTGTCCGGCATCGAGGAGGACCTGTCCTACCCGCTCGTCGGGAAGAAGTTCGAGGGGTTCGAGCGGCGGGACATGAACCTGCTGGAGTCCGGGGACGAGCTGTCGTCGTTCGTCGAGCACATGGACCACGGCAGCCACTTCCTCGTGCTCCAGGAGCAGGTGGACGGCGAGGTGTACGACTGCCTGTACATCGACGGGAACGTCGTCTCCATCCGGCTGGAGGGTGATGGCTGGCGGCAGCGCAGCGGCGAGGCGGCGGAGTCGTACCACTCCATCGCCTCGGAGCTGGAGGAGGTGGTGGCGGATACCGCGACCTCCATCGGGGCGGATGTCTGCCGCGTGCGGCTGGTCGGGGGGCAGGTCGTGGACGCGGCGCTCGACCCGGACCTGGAGCGGTTCCACGAGATCAGCGGCAAAAACGTGTACGGGAACATCGCGGAGATGCTGGCGGGATAGCATGGACCTGTCCATCCTGTACGGCGACGAATCGACGCAGCACGACCTGTTCATCGAGGCCGCCGAGGAGTACTTCGACACCGTGACCGCGGTCCCGGTCGCGGGGACGCGCGTCGTGGGGACGGAGGACGGGGCGACGCTGAAGTACCGGGGCACCGACCTGTCCGGGTTCGACGCGTCGTTCATCCGGTTCTTCGGCAGCGACATGCTGTTCGGCGAGCAGATCCCGGAGGTCCTGGCGCACAACGGGGTGTACACGCAGCTCGATCCGGACTCGCTCACCATCGCGACGAACAAGTTCTACGCGATGAAGGTGCTGGCGGAGGGCGGCGTGCCCGTGCCGCGGTCCGCGTACGTCCTCTCCACCGAGGAGACGGAACGGAGCGCGGAGGACTTCGGCTACCCTGTCGTGCTG
Source organism: Asbonarchaeaceae archaeon (SeqCode) (assembly GCA_034190525.1). Classification (GTDB taxonomy): domain Archaea; phylum Nanohalarchaeota; class Nanosalinia; order Nanosalinales; family Nanohalalkaliarchaeaceae; genus JALIDP01. Next base: position 5,737 of record JAXINY010000115.1, read on the forward strand.
AAGCTCATCTCGGGGTACGGCGGGGAGGGCGTGATGCGCGCGTCCAACGCGTCCGATCTCGGCCCGTTCGTCGACACGCTGACGCTGTTCGAGCAGGACGTCTGCCTCCAGGAGTTCGTGGAGCACCCGGGCGAGGATGTCCGCGTCATCGTGATCGGCGACGAGACGTACACGTACAAGCGGGTGGCCGGGGGCGAGGAGGAGTGGCGGTCGAACATCTCGCAGGGAGCGGACCGGGAGGAGTACGACGCCCCGGAGGAGGTGCGGGAGGCCGCGGTGACGGCGGCGCGGCTCGCCGGGTTCGATATCTGCGGCGTGGACATCATCCAGACGGAGGAGGCGATGTACGTCATCGAGCTGAACATGTCGCCGGGCGTCCCCGCGGAGACGCAGGAGGTCGTCGGCGCGGACCTGCCGGACCTCATGATGCGGTACGTGCACGAGCAAGCAACGAGTCGAGCGTCCGAGAGAGGGCTCTGACCGCCCGGTGGAACGCACCGTCCTCGCGTTCGACCGCGATGTGCCCGAGCTTTGTTCCCTCGTTCACCCACGTCTCCTGGTGCACCGACTCCACCAGCCCGCTCCGCGGCGCGGTCACCTCGTGGACGCCGTCGTCGTTCTCGATCGTCCCGAGGACGTCGCCGCGGTCGACGGTGTCGCCGGGCCGCGCGGTCTTCGTGTAGCTGCCGGCGGTCGGGGCGGATATCTTCAGGAGCTCGCGGTACACCTGCTGCTCCCGCTGCTCGACCGCGCCGTCGATGGCACCGGCGGTGACGAGGAGGTTGCGGACGACGGTGACGTACTCCTCGAGCTCGCTCGGTGTGTACATCCCGCCGCCGATCTCCACCGTGACGGCGGGGACGCCGTGGCGGGGCGCCACCCCGGCCAGCACGCCACGCCCGATCTTCCCCGATGAGGTGCGGAGCACGTACTCCAGGCCGGCGTTCCTGACCAGCTCCTCCTGCGCCCGGCGGACCTCGCGGTCGAAGCCGCGGTCGGTCTTCTCCCGGACCTGGTCCACCTTGTACCCGGGCGCGGTCGCCGTGTGGAGGTCGAGGCAGTAGTCGGCGTCGACCACGACGTCGAGGATGTGGTACGCGAGGCGCTCGGTGATGTTGCCGTCCGGCTCGCCGTCCAGGTCGACGCTGTTGAAACACCGGTTGAGGTTGCGCTCCTCGTCCTCGTATATCTCGAACTCCGGCACCGGGGTCTCGCGCGTCCCCTTCTCCACGGCGAACATGTTCGCCTCCGGGATGACCGTGACCCTGCCGCGGACCTCCTCCGGGTCCAGCTCCCGGTACACGCGCTTGGCCGCGTCCACGGCAAGCAGCTCATCGCCGTGGGAGCCGGAGACGATGACGACGTGCGGCCCGTCCTCCGCTCCCTCGACGACGTGCTCCTCCAGGGCGCGGACCTCGGTGCGCTCCTCCTCCCGGTTCCACACCTTGAACGATACCAGCGACCGCTTCTCCTTTCCCACCATCGCAGCTCACCCTGCCCCCCGGGAGGTCAGGCCGACGCCTGCTCCACGAGGTAGTCCACGATGCGCGCCGGCACGTCAACGTCCGGGTGCGCGCCGGCGAAACCCTCGAACTGCGGGCACCGGTTGCACTCCAGCTCGTAGTAGTCACCGCTCGCGTCCTGCACGATGTCGACGCCGGCGACCTCGATACCGGTGAGGCGGGCGATGTCGACCGCGGCGGCCTCGATGTCCGGCCGGTCGACGGCGTGGAACTCGGCGCCCTGCGCGTAGTTTCGTGCGGCGGTGTCATCGTCCGCCGCTTCCTTGACGACCGTTCCCAGCACCTCGTCCCCGACGACGAGGACGCGGTACTCCTCGTCGATGTCGATGTACTCCTGCAGCAGCACAGGGAAATCAGCCCCGTCGAGCGCCTCCTCGAGCTCCTCGCGGGAGTCAAGCCGGGTCACGCCCTCACCCTCCCGGCCGCCCACGGGCTTGACGATGAGCGGGTAGCCGATGGCGCCGGCGACCGCACCCGCCTCTGCATCGTCCCGGAGCACCGCGGTCGCAGGGATCCTGACCGTTCCCACGTCCTCCCCGACGAAGTCAAGCAGGCTGTAGAACTTGGACAGCGGGTTGAAGAACACCTCGGTCCGTTCCACGGTCCTGACACCGAGCGTGTCCATCGCCGCGACAAGGTCGCGGCTCGCCTCGACATCGAACCGGGTGCGGCGCATGAACAGGAGGTCGAGGTCGTTCAGCATCTCCCCGTGGTACCGCACCGTCAGCTCGGCATCCTTGACCAGGTAGGAGACATCGGACGGGTCGATGAAGGTGGCGTCGATGCCGCGGTCCGCCAGCTCGGCCATGATGGCGTCCTCCTCCCCCTGCCGGTCGGTGCTCGCGACGCCGATACGCATGGATATCCTCTCGCCCCAGTATTGATGGCCGCCTTTTATGTAATCTCCGTCCGCGTCCTGTACGCATGGATGCCGACACGGTGGCGGAGCTGGACGGGCTTCTGGACCTGTTCCACTACATCCAGCCGGTGAACAGCGACGAAGAGCGGGAGCGGTTCCTGGACGCGGTCGAGGCGGGAGAGCGGTACGACCCGTCGTACACGTACCGGGCGTTCGAGGACGGGGACACGGCCCGGGAGCTGCTGGACGCGGTCGAGGACGCGGCCGGGACGGCGCTGGAGGAACGACTCGCCGCCGGGCTCCGCGGCCGGTTCGAGATGATGACCGCTATCGGCACCGGCCGGATAACGGAGCGGTCGGCGGCGCACTACGGGGAGCCCGGTGAGGAGCTGGTCGCGGCGGCGCGGGCGGCCTTCACGGAGAGCGGTGGAGGGAAGCAGGACGCGGCGGTCGACGGCGCGCAGCTGAAGGAGGCGTTCGATGCGCTGTTCGACGAAATCGACGTGTCGTACAGCTGCCGCACCACGGACGTTGACATCATCCGGAACAGCTCCGGGGAGCGACGCATCCTCGTGCCGGCGGACAAGACGTACAGCGTGTCGGCGGCGCGGCGGCTGCTGGTGCACGAGTCGACGCACTCGGTGCGGACGGTGAACGGCGGGGCGACGGGGCAGCTCCCGCTGCAGTACGGCACGGCGGGGTACGAGACCGCGGAGGAGGGGCTGGCGACGTTCAACGAGGCGGAGATGGACGTGTTCGGTGAGACGCGGCCGCGCATCACCGCCCGGGTCATCGCGGTCGCGGCCGCGGACGAGGGGTTCCACGACCTGTTCGACCGGATGCGGGAGCTCGGGCTGGACCGGCGGACGGCGTTCATCCGCGCCTACCGGGTGAAACGTGGGCTGCAGGACACGTCGCGGCCGGGCGGCTTCATCAAGGACCACATATACTTCCAGGGCTACCGCCGGCTTGAGCAGACACCGGAGCTGGCGGACGCGCTGTACGTGGGGAAGACAGGGTTCGACGACGCCGGACGGGTCGACGCGGAACCGGGCATCTCGCGGGCGGAGCACCTGGCGGCGTGCGAGCAGGTGGCGGACCGGCTGCTGGCCTGACCCGCGCACATTTTTAAACAAGGAGCGGTGTGTCACAGGTATGGACGCGCGGCAGATGGCAGCAGGCGTTGTTCTCGTGGCGGTGCTCGCAGCGCTGGTCGGGACCGCGACCGCCGCCGGGGATACACGGAGGATAACAGTCGGCGATCAGGAGACAGTGACAGCCACGGTCTCGAACCCTCTTGAGGCTCCCGATGTGCTCCACGTCGACTTCAACGGTGACGCAGTGACGCGCGGCCTCATCACCGTCGAACTACCGGGGGACCGCAACCAGGTTAACTGCATGCCGGCGGAGAACGCCTGTGAGGTCTACCTCAGCCCTGGAGAGGAGCGGGACATCGACTTCACCCTCACGGGCCGCGATCGAGGGGAGGGCGAATTCATGGTCGAGGTATCGTCCAACACCACCGGGAAGCGT
>JAXINY010000030.1:0-9591 GCA_034190525.1 Asbonarchaeaceae archaeon (SeqCode)
ACCCGGAACCGTTCATGCAGCCGCGGCAGGAGAACCAGCCGTGGCTCGACGCCGCACTCGACCGCGTCGCAGCGGTAATCGCGGAAGCAGAGGCCCGCGGCTTCGACACTGATACGGTTCACCTGGCAGGATTCTCACAGGGGGCGTGCCTCGCCGCCGAGTACACCGCCGCCACCCCCGCCCGGTACGGCAGCGTCGCCGTGCTCAGCGGCGGCCTTATCGGCGAGGAGCTCGCCGATTTCCACGGCGACCTCGAGCAGACACCAGTGTTCGTCGGGTGTTCCGACCAGGACCCGTACATCCCGCTCGACCGCGTGCGGGCGACGGCGGACGTGTTCGACCTCCTGAACGCGGCCGTCGACCTCCGGATCTACGAGGGTATGGGCCACACCATCAACGACGACGAAACATCGGCGATGCGGGAACACCTCGGCTGAACGCGGCCGACAGTTTAATTGCTGTCCCTCCCGAGGGAAGCGGTATGGAGTGGCAGTACTGCCCGGTGTGCGGCGGAGACCTCGGGAAAACGGTCATCGAGGGCGAGAAGCGGCGGTACTGTCCCGCATGCGACCAGGTGTACTGGAAGAACCCGAAACCAGTTGCCTGGCTGCTCGCGCAGCACGGCGACAGGTACCTCTTGGTGAAGCGGGCGCACCCGCCGGATACCGGGACGTGGGATATCCCGGGCGGCTTCCTCGAACACGGCGAGTCCTTCCCGGTCGCAGCTGCACGCGAGTTCAAGGAGGAGTGCGGCGTCACCGCCGACCCTGACGACCTGGATTTCCGCGCCACGCTGTCCTTCGGCCGGGCCGAGGAGAACGTGGTCGGCGTGGTCTTCCACACCGAGCTCGGCGACGTCGACCCGGTACCGGGCGAGGAGGTGTCCGATGCGCGGTGGTGGCGTCTCGACCGGCTGACGGCGTCGGACGAGACGTTACGGGAGGCGTGCAGACCGGTATTTGATAAAACGGAGCGGTAGTGGGTCCGGGCGGATTCGAACCGCCGACTACCACCTCTCACACTCGCTCCGCGTGTGTGATCGGAGCACTGTTGCCCCGCACACGGTGCGGTTGTAAGGGTGGTGTCCTGTCTGGGCTTCTCGGGGGAAGCAAACCAGGCTAGACCACGGACCCGTTCATCCTACGGGACGGGTAGTGGCGTGACACTTTTTATTCCTGCCTAATCGCGGAAGAACTGCTCCACGGCGGCGGACCGTGCGGTGATTGAGGGTTCGACCGCGGCGTCGCCGCCCACGTATCGGATTGATTCCATCGTCCGCCCGACACACTGGTTCCTGTCGAACCCGCCTATCCGCGCAAACCGGTATTCCGCCACGTCTGATGCATCTGTCCGGGCGAGCCTGCCGTAGCCGTCCCTGTCCTCCACTATCCTGTCGTAGAACTCCTTGCCGCCGATCGGTTCGTCGAGCTTCCGGTGTCCATGCCCCGGTTTAACCCCGTACACATCCTCGTCTGTGGCGTGTACAGTCTCCCGGATAACCGCCGCCGCGGCGTCCCTCCCGTTCGCAAAGAACTCGTACGGGTGCGTGAGCACAAGTACCCCGTCACTCCGTCCCGGCGACATTCGCTACCTATGGACAACAAACAAATCTTAAAAGTGGGGGCCGGGTCAGACCTCTTCCGCCCGGACCGCGTCGAACACCCGCTCACCGACAGTGTAGTACGGGTAGTACACACGCCGCACTGATTCCTCGCTCCCGCCGACCGCGTCAAGCGCCGCCTGTACCGCGTCCTCCTCGTCCAGCTCCGCCTCTATCACTGTCTCCTCCTCTTCAGGCGTCACATCCTCCCGCTCCCGGACAAATCCTGGGAACCCGGCATACGTGTACCGGTCGCCGTCCTGCGCCACCAGGCCGTAGTCCGCCAGTTCCGCGACCGCGTCCCGCAGCTCCTCCACGCATCCGTTCACAGCGTCCAGCAACTCCTGCTCCGTCCTGTCATCCCGCTTCAGCACCGCGAGGATGTCGCCGGGCGTCCCGTCCAGCCGCGGCTCCACTCCTTTGACTTCGCCGTCGGTCCCGTCCACAGCCGCGACACCGTCGCTCGTCTCCACCACGTAGATGGGGTAGTACGCCGCAGTGGCGTCACCTGCCTCCTCTTTGAGGTCGTCCAGTCCCAGCGACGGCGCCACCCGCTGGATGGTCTCTGCGCCGCCGGTGTCGCGTTCCAGGCCTGTCTCCGGTTCTGTTGTTGGGGACGGCCGGTCCGCGGCATCCGGCTCCGGTGCCGCCTCCTCCATCGGAGCGGGGTCGGGGTCTGGCGACGGTGCCTCGACGTCGGCCGTCACCTCCTCACCGACGTCCGCCTCGTCGTGGTCGTCGGACAGCTCTTTCGCCTCGCCGCCGTGCAGGCTGCGGCGGGTCCGCACGTCAGTCATAACCGGGTATTCCTTCCCCAGCAGCAGCCCGGTGCCGGGCGGCAACGCCGTGATGAATTCCTTCACCTCGGACGTCACTCCTTCGAAGCTGCGGGAGATGGCGTTCAGGTCGTTCGGGTTCGTGACGCGGAGGATGAACTGCGTGTTGCACTGGGACAGCACGTTCTTGTCCACGCGGGCCGGACGCTGCGACACCACGCCGATGCCCAGCCCGAACTTCCGCCCCTCCGACGCGATCGTCCGCAGGATGTCCGAACAGACCGCCTTCCCGAAGTTGCGTTCCGGCACGAAGTTATGTGCTTCCTCCATCACCATGATGAACGGTTCCAGCTCCCCTCTCTTCCGCCGCTCGAACAGCTCCTTCGCAAGCTTGTACACCACCAGCTCCTGCATCTCCGGATCCTCCCCTTTCAGGTTGACGATGGATGCCTCCCCCGGTGTCAGGAAATCGTCCATCGTCGTCGGCTCGCCGTCGAACAGGTTGGAATCGTTGACGAGCTCCAGCACGTTCACCAGGTTCCACTTCGCCTTCGAGTCCCCCTCCATGCACCGGTCGATGACGTCCTGCAGCGTGTACGACTCCCGCTTCTCCAGGTCCTTGAGGGCGTTGTACAGCACCTCCAGCTGCGCGTTCGTCAGGCTGGTCGGCACCATCTGCTCGATCTCGTTCGCGTCCAGGTTCCGCGACGAGAACGCCAGCTTCTCCGCGTCCGGGTTCACCTCCACGTTCGTCGAGTACTCCGTCACGTCGTATCCCTTCGCCTCCACGCCGTACGCCTCCCGGTCCTCCGCGTCGATGTCGTTCGCGTGGCCGAGCGTGTGGTACTCGCCGTGCGGGTCGACGATGATGACCGGGTAGCCCGCCTCCAGGAGCTCCTCGATCATGATAGCCGTGTAATACGACTTTCCTGCGCCGGTCTTCGCCAGCACCGCGATGTGCTTGTACAGGTCCTCCGGGTCGAGGAAGATGCGGATGTCCGGGTTGGTGTCCAGCCGCCCGAGCTCCAGGCCCTCCTGCGTCAGCCCGAGCGTCTCCGCGATGACGTCCTCGTCCGCCCGGTACACCATCGCGTCCGGGTCGACGACGTGCCGCGGCTGCTTCAGCATCCCGTCCTCCCGGTACCCGATGACCTGCGCCTCCGCCTCCATCTTCCCGTCCTGCTGCTTCACCACGGTGTCGACCTGCGCCAGGATCCACTCCTGCCCCTCCTTCGGGTTCTTCACCGTCACGAAGTCGAACTGCTCCACCTCCTTGATCGCCTCGAAGGTCAGCCGGTCGGTGGAGACCTCGCCCTCCAGTTCGCCCACGAGCATCGATAGAACCTGTCACGTCCGGGGCGACCAACAGTTTAAAGGGTTACGCGCCCGCCGGCCACCTACCTTTTATGAAGCTTCCCGGCCCGGTGAGGGGCATGGAGCTGCCGGACGTCGACCCGCACGTCAAGTACCTGGCGCTGACCGTGCTGCTGCTCCTGCCGGTGGGTGCGGCGCACAATCTCACCGTGCCCGAGCAGGGACGCCAATTTGCGATGTGCGACGTGTCAGTGTCGTGCCAGGGCCCGGAGATCGGAGATGCGTGCCTCGGGATCGAATCACGCGGCGTGTCCTGCGTCGATCCCTCGAACGCGTCCGAGTACCGCAGGGTGGAGGCGGAGTGCGGCCTGGACGCGCAGGCCATCTGCAACGCCAACCCCGGCATGACCGGGATGCAGTGGACGGAGCACCCGAACGCGACGTACGACGGGCGGTCGTGCAGCGACTGGGCGGCGCAGGACGACCGCATCGACCTTTTAAAATGTGGGCAGACGTTCGACAGCATCCAGCAGTGGAGTGATGAGTGATGGAGGGGAACATCGAGCGCACGTTCATCGCCGTCAAGCCGGATGCGGTGCAGCGCGGCATCACCGGCGACATCATCGAGCGGTTCGAGCGCGCCGGCCTCCGCATCGCCGGCCTGAAGATGGTGCAGGCGACGGACGACGTGCTGCAGGAGCACTACTCCGAGCACGTCGACAAGGACTTCTACGAGGGGCTGGCGGAGTTCATGAAGGACGGCCCCGTCATCGCCGCCGTCCTCGAGGGCGTGGAAGCGGTCGCGGTGGTCCGGAAACTGGTCGGCGCGACCGAACCGTACGAGGCCGCGCCGGGCACCATCCGCGGCGACTTCTCCCACATGTCGATGGAGCACGCCGACGCCCGTGACAAGGCGGTGAAGAACGTGGTGCACGCGTCCGCGACACCCGAGGAGGCCGAGGACGAGATCGCCATCTGGTTCGACGAGGCCGAGCTCCACGACTACGAGCGCGTCGACGACTACCACATCGCGTGATGCGATGGCAGCTCTGTTCTGGAACCTGTTCCACAGGTTTCGATCCGTGGAAATTTGAGGCGTCTTGAAGTAGGTCCATCGACCGTTCCTGCGCCACGGTGTCGCTCAGGATCACCCTGCACGCCCGCCGGCGGATGGCAGAGTACGGGATATCGGAACGCGCTGTCAGGGATGCCGTCGCACGCCCGGACAGCGAGGTCGCCTGGGACGCCGGCCGCATCATCGCACAGAAACGGCAGGACGGGAAGCTGCTGCGCGTCACTCTACGAGGAGGATGAAGGCATAAAAACCGTCATCACGACCTACAGGGCGGAGGTCGACCGGTATGGAGTATGAATACGACCCGGACACCGACACGCTGCTCATCCGCCTCAGGGATGGCAGGCCCGAGTCCGGTGAGCAGGAGGGGAACATCATCACCCATTTCGGGGCGGACGACCGGCCGGTCCAGATCGAGATCCTCAACGCGACCGATGAGGCCCTCGGGATGATCCGGGCGATGCTGCCGCACCACGAGCCGGTGTCAGCGTAGCGGCGGTCATCGCCCGCAAGCGGGACGAGCTCCGGGCGTGGCTGTCAGAACGCTGACTCCAGCCACTCGCCCATGCCCGTCAGCTCCACGTACCGGTCCGCGTCGTTCTCCGCCACCGTGTTGTCGAACCGGAGGAACCGTGCCTGGTCCGCGCCGTACGGGACGAACGGGACGACCTCCATCACCTGTAGCACCAGGCTCATCGCGGCCTGGCACGGGACGGCGTAGCACGGGTAGCCGTTCGCACGGTAGACCCGCCGCACGAACTCGTACAGCGTCATCTGCCCCGGGCCGCCCACCTGCAGCACCTGCTCGTCGATCTCCCCCGCCACCGCGAGGCGGAACAGGTCCGCGACATCGCCGCGGTACACCGGCTGGATGCGGGTCGTCAGGTGCGGGAAGACGCGGGTCGGGGCGAGCCGCGCCGCCATCTCCACCAGCGGGTTGCCGCGGTCGTAGATGATGGACGGCTCCACCACCGTCGCGTCCACGTCCGCGTCCAGCACCGCCTCACGGCCCTCTCCCTTCGTCCGCAGGTACGCCGTGTCCGCGTCCGGGTCCGCCCCGAGCGCGGACATGTGCACCAGCCGCGCACCGTACTCCTCACACGCCTCCGCCACGTTCTCCGCGCCGTCCACGTGCACCGCCTTGTACGAGATGCTGCGGGGCTCCTGCATCGGGGACAGCCCGGCCAGGTTCACCACCGCGTCGAACCCGTCAAGAACGTCGAGCATCTGCTGCTCGTCCGTGATATCCGCAGAGATATGGTCCTCGCCGCCGACCCGCGGGTCGACCGTGGTCACGTCGTGCTCGCCCTGCAGCTCGTCCACGACCGCGGAGCCGACGAACCCGCGGCCGCCGATCACAGCAACGTCCATACCCTACAGTTGCTGCAGCGCGTTTATAACCCCTAGTACGATCGGCACCGCCTCCCCCGTCCTGACCGTCTTCGTGTGCTGCCCGGGGACGAAGTCGAACACGCCGTCGAACTGGTCCTCGTCCACGTCCCCCTGCTCCGCCAGGTCGTAGATTCCGCGCCAGGCGCTGCCGAACGCCACCGCGAACTCCTCGTCCATCGACCGGCCGTACACGAACCCGGTCAGCGGGTCGCCGTGCCGCGACGTCCCCACCACCGGCCAGTCCATGGACGCGATGACAGTACCGAGATCCTCCCGCCGGTTCTCGACCGTGAACGTCCAGAATCCCTCGATATCCCGCGGGTCGATGAGCTCCGGCCCGTCCATCGCCACCGTGACACGTGCACCTTCCTCCACCGCCGCAGGAACCTCCACCGGCTCGTCCAGGCCCGCGTCCAGCACCGCTGTCCCGTCGTCCACCTCCTCAACAACTGCTTCGCGGAACCTGTCGCTGTAGCCGTGGGAGATGATCTGCAATGCGGGCAGGATGCTGGCGTTCGACAGGTCCTCGTCGTGCGGGATGAGCGCCTTCCGCAGGTACGGCGGGGTCTCCGCGTACTCAAGATGCTTCGCCAGCAGCTCCGCGTTCCGCTCCTCGTCCGCCTTCGGGTCCTCGTCCCGGTAGATGGTCACCCGGTCCGCGCCGAACATCGCGACCGCCCGCGCCAGCCGCCCGTACGTGTACACCTTCAGCTTGTCGTCGCGTTCGTTCAGCCCGAACGTGGACGGGATGAGGACCTCCATGCCCGTTCAGTCGTACGCCAACGCATTTATACCCCACTCGTCGATGTGCTGCTGGTCGAGGCGGAACCAGTCCCGGTCCTCGTTCGTCACCCCCTTGATCCTGTGCGTCGCCCCGAAGTCGCCGGACTCGTTGAAGTAGACGTACGCGACCGCGCTCCGGTCCTCCTCCTGCAGCGCCAGCGGCAGGTCCGGCACCGTCAGCAGGAACGCCGTCCCGTTCCCGCCCGTGTTCGACAGCCGGCCCTCCAGCCGGTCCCAGACGGTCGGCGCCCACGGGTCCTCGAAGTAGCAGGCCGCCGCGGTCCGGTTCCCGAGGTTGTTCTCCCACACCTCGTCCTCCGTCAGCACCGTCATCGTCCCGTTCGACAGGGACGTCGCGCCGGCCGCGTCGTCCACCACCGCGTCCAGGTCCACGTCGTCCTCGCCGCAGACGTCCACGGCGGTGTTCGGCTCCTTGTCGTCGATCGCGTCCGCCGCCTCACCCAGCTGGACGCTGCCGTGATCCTTGATGTAGGAGAGAAGCCGGTCGACACCTGTCTCGATGATGGAGTCGCCCGCCATGGACACGGCTTCCCGCTCCTTATTTATACGTCTTCGGCCCCGCGCACCTTGATTATAAAACCCTCGGCGCCGCTCCTGTCCCCATGCTCGGGCACGCGTTCGTCCTCGCCGTCCTCGCCGGCACCGCGTACGCGGCCTACCTCGACCTGAGGACGTCGGAGGTCCCGGACTGGGTGTCCATCGGGGTCGCTGCGGTGGCGCTGCTCTACCACGGGTACCGCGCCGTGGCCACCGGCTCCATCGACCCGCTCCTCGCGTCCGTCCTCACCGGCACCGGTCTCTTCCTGGCGGGCTGGGCGATGTACATCGCCGGTCTCTGGGGCGGGGCGGACGCCTTCGTCCTCGGCGCGGTCGGGTACGCCCTGCCGGCCATCCCCCCGGGGTTCACCCCGCCGTACACCGCGCCGTGGCCGACACCGTTCTCCCTGCTCCTCACGGTGTTCCTCGTGGGCGCGGTGTACAGCCTCGCGTACGCCGTCGTCACCGCCGCCCGGTCCGACGGGTTCCGGGCGGAGCTCCGCGCGGAGCTGGACGCGTCACGCGCCCGGTACGCCCGCGTCGTCGTGCTCTACACCGTCGTCGCCGGCGCCGGCACCGCGGCGCTGTACACCGTGTTCCGCCCGCCGCTCCTGGCGGTGGCGCGGAACTTCGCCGCCTCCCTGCTGCTGCTCGCCGCCCTCCTCGGCCTCACCGTCTTCCTCCGCACCGTTGAGTCCCGGGTCATGGAGCGGGAGGTGCCGGTGGAGCAGCTCCAGCCCGGCGACGTCCCGGCGGAGGACCTGGACCTCGAGACGGGGCGGGACGACCCCGCGGAGGACGTCACCGACCGCGTCGTCGCCGCCGTCACACGGGCGCTCCCGGTCACGGTGCCGGCACCGGGGACGGCAGAGTCCGGGCGCATCGCAGGCCTGACCGAGGAGCAGGTGGAGGAGCTGCAGGAGCGGCGCGACACCGTCCCGGTCCGGTCCGGCGTCCGGTTCATCCCGTCCTTCCCCGCCGCGGTGCTCATCCTCGTCCTGTTCGGCGACCCCGTGTACTTCCTCGTCCTCCAGGCGCTCTAGCCCGCAGGGTTTAAATGCCGCCGCCGGCAACCCCGTTCACGGGATGGACCTCGAGAACCTGTTCGGCCGCAAGGTGCTGGAGGCGTACCTCGCCGTCGCGGTCCTGGTGCTGACCGCGGCCGCCTATGTCATCCTTGCGAACGTCGGCTTCGCAGACCAGAGCGGGCTCGTGATGGTGTCCATCCTGCTCATCATCCTCATCGGGGTCAACATCCTGCTCGCCATCATCCAGCTCCGCATCCTCGACGCCGTCCAGTAACCCGTCGCACGGAGAGAAACAGGCCGTCACTCGACGATGGTGGGGGCGTGCTTCTCCATGTCCTCCAGCTTCTCCTGCAGCTCCTGGACCTGGCGCTGGTTCTCCGCCGCGATCTCCGCCAGGGCGCCGATCCCCGTACGGCCGCTGCGCTCCTCCAGCTCGTCCTGCAGCGATTCCGGGATGGTGAGACCGTGCTCCTGCAGCTTCGCCTCCAGCTCCTCCAGCCGCTCCGATTCCATCTCGATACCCTCCTCCAGCGCCTCCTGCAGCAGCTCCGCCATCTGCTCCCTGCCGAGCTCCCCGGCCTCGATCTCGCCCTCCACCCCGCTGATCTGCGCCGCTATCTCGTCGGCGAGCTGCTGGTCCTGGAAGACGCGCGCGGCCTCCTCGGCCTCGAGCCGCCGCTCGAACTCCGCTTCCTCCTCCGATAGCCCCTCCTCGAGCGCCTCCAGGAGGAACGCAGTCCGCCGCTGCAGCGCGTCCTCCTGCTCCGCGATGCGCTGCTCCTGCTGCGCCAGCCGCTCCTCGAACTCGTCCTCCTCCATCGCCAGGCCCTCCTCGATGGTCTCGAACAGGAGGTCGGTCTTCCGCTCCAGCTTCCGGTCCTCCTCCTGCAGCTTCTCAGTGAGGTCGCGCTGCTCCCGCATCACCTGCCCGATGTTGCTCTCGAAGATGTTCTGCGCGTGGCTGAGGCTGTTGATACGCTCCTCCTGCTTCCCGATCTCCTCCCGCAGGTGCTCGATCTGCACCAGGATCTCCTTGAACCGGTCCTCCAGCTCCTCGCCCTCGTA
>JAXINY010000065.1:0-2892 GCA_034190525.1 Asbonarchaeaceae archaeon (SeqCode)
CATCGCGACCTGTGTCACCACGACAAGGAACGGGATGGCACCGGCCTGTGCAGGCGTTATCGCGCCCATACCGACGAACGCGAACGCCTCGAAGATGGCGAACAGGTAGGACAGCAGCTTCTGCGTCCCCTGGAACTTCGCCCGCCCCTCGCTGGTGTTCGTGTCCCACGGCAGTATATCCGCACCGACCAGCAGCTGCAGGATGATGGAGGCGGACACGATCGGCCCGATACCCAGCGTGATGAGCGTCCCGATCTGCGACCCGAGGATGGTCTGCAGCTGCTGGAACTGCGCCAGCTGCTGCGACGACGCCCCGTAGATGAGGATCTCGCTCATCAGGTAGTACAGCAGGAGCGTGATCCCGCTCCACGTCAGCTTCTCGCGGAACGACAGGTCGCGGTCCGGCCGCTTCACCGCTGGCAGGTACTCCGAGATCTGTACCAGGAGCGACATCGTCCTCTACTCCTCGATGGCGTCGTTCCCGCTGTCCTCGATCTTCCGCACGGCCGAGTCAGAGAACGCCGGCGCCTCGATATCGATATCCTTCGTCAGCCGGCCGCCACCCAGCACCTTGTCGTACCCCGCCGCGTCGGCGTGGAACACGTACCCGTCGTCCGTCTCCTCCGCCACGCCCGCGGCGACGAACGCGTCGATGTGCTGGTCGATATCCTTCAGGTTGATGGCCGCGGTCTCCTCCGTCACCGCCTGCGGCCGCTTGAACCCGCTCTCACCGAGCTCGTATCCCTCGTTCCAGGCCTCCTGCTTCTTGTGCTTCGCCTTCTTCCCGTAGCCCGCGTTCCCGCGGCCGCCGCGGTTCCCGGCGCCGCGTCCCTTCTTCCCGTTGCCACGGCCGTGCGTTCCACTTCCGCGGTCCTTGTTGCCCATCTCATATCACCTACAGCATCCGGTCCAGCAGGTCGTCCATGTCCTCGCGTTTCCCGACCGAACCCCCCTGCCCGACGCGCCGCTTCGGATCGCTGAACCCGCCGGACGGCGGCGACAGGTGGAACGGTGCGTCACCGCGCTCCTGCAGCGCCGCGACCGTGTCGTCCTCCACCGGGCCGTACGCCACGAAATCCTTCACCGCGTCCAGCATCCCGCGGGTCGCCGCGGTATCCTCCAGCAGCACGCATGCATGCTTCTGCTCCAGGTTCAGCGACTGCAGCGTGTCGGACACGCTCCTGGGCGTGTCGGGGACACCGCGGACGCGGACCGCTGCGAGCATCCGTCACACCCCGCCCTCCACGAGGCCGACCTGCTCCTCCAGTGCTTCACCGGTTTTCAGCTCGTTCAGCTGCTCCAGCGCGTCGAACACGGCCTTGATATGGTTCTCCCGGCTCTTCGTGTTCCCCCGGGACTTGACCCAGATATCGTCGATACCTGCCAGGTCCATGACCTTCCGGATCTCCTCCGACGCGGCCCGGCCGATGCCACGCGGCGCCGGCTTCAGCTCGACCTCGACCGACCCCGACTTGCCCTCGACCGTGAACGGGATGCTGTGCGGGTCGCCGCAGCTGCACTCCCAGGACCCGCAGCCCCGTCGCACCTCCATCAGGTTCAGCTTGGCGTTGTCCCGCGCCTTGTCGATCGCATCGCGGGTGTCGTCCGCGCTCCCCTCCGCGACCCCGATGAGGCCGTCGTGGTCGCCGACGACGACCATGGACTTGGTGTTGAACCGGCGGCCCGACTTGTGCATCCGCACCGTCCGGCGGGACACGATGCGCTGCTGCCCGCCGCCCTTCCCCGGGGTGCCGCCGATGAGGATGACCTCCTCGTCCAGGTCCGGCACCAGCTGGTCGACGACCTCCGGCTCCCGGATCTTCTCCTGCCCGCGCAGCACCTCGCTGATATCGGTGACCTCGCCCTTCAGCGCCTTCCGGCCGAGCTCGGTCTTCGGGTGCCACACGTCCTCGGATTCGTCGTTATCAGCCATCACGCCTCACCGTACTCTTCCGCGATATTCTTTTTAACCTCGTCAACGGCCGCGGCCCCGCCGTCGTCCATGTGCTCCCCGTTCACGCGGTCCTCCGCCGGGAGGGCTGTCTCGTCCGCGGGGACGTCCAGGCCGGCATCCCGCAGCCCCCGGACCGCGGCGTAGTGGCGGCCGCCGTACTCCTGGTCCCGCACACCGAGGTCCGGGACCGCCCGGTCGATGCCATCCGCCAGCGCCCGCCGCCCCGCGAGCAGCCCGGTCAGGTAGGCGGCGGCGAGGTTGCCGGTGTGCCCGTCCCACCCGTACCCGGCGAGGTCGCCGGAGAACGCTGCCACCGCCGTGGTATCGCCGTCGTCCCCGTACCGCACCAGCTGGACGCGTGTATGGTTGTTCGAGACGCGGATGACGGCGCGGTGGTCGCCGGACTTCAGCAGCTCCAGCCGGTTGCCGTAGTCCGTCTGGCCGTCCCGCCGCCGCTTCAGCGGCACCTCGTGTCCCGGGCCCTCCGCCATCAGCCGTCACCCAGGTTCTTCTCGATGTACAGCTCCATGTGTTTCGTGTTCCGGAAGAACCCGCCGGACGCCATGTCGTACAGCTCGCGGTACTGCGACGACGTGATGTCGCCGTCGTCCCGCAGCTCCTTCAGCCGGGAGCGGAGCGCCCGGATCTTCTCCGTCCACTGCTCCTTGTCCGACTTCCGCGCGCCCTGCTTCCCCTTCCGGGAGCCGTGGCCCTGCGTCCGGTTCTCGTCGACGGTCCGGCCCGTCCCCTCCTCCTGCTTCTTCCGGATGACGCCGGACTCGACGAGGTTCCGGATGTCCTGCTTCGTGATGGCGCCCTCGACGTCGTCGGTCCTGTCCGGGTCGATCCACACCCGTGACTCGCCGACACCGAGCACGTCGGCCGCCATCCGCTTCTGGCTTGAAAGGTCTGTCATCGCTGTCACCTCAGTTGTTCTG
>JAXINY010000065.1:2902-9443 GCA_034190525.1 Asbonarchaeaceae archaeon (SeqCode)
TGACAGGTCTGTCATCGCATGCATACCTCAGTTGTTCTGGAACTGGGCCTCGCGGCCCTCCTGCAGCACCACGTAGTCGTTGAACCGCGTGTCGCACGCCGGGCACTTCCGGTGGTCGTCCTCCTCGACACCGAAGTCCCCGCAGTTCGGGCACTTCTCCGTCCCCGGCCGGTAGAACGCGGTGCCGACCACGTCACTCCCCCTCCACGTTGAGCAGGGTGATCCCCAGTTCCTCGGCTGTTTGCCGTATCCGCTCCCGCTTCCGCCCGCCGACGGTGCTGCCGATGCGGACGGCCTCTGTCTCCGGGTCGACGTCCTCCAGCTCGCCGGGCGTGTGCACCAGCACCTCCTCGTACCCCGACGGGTGCGTACCCCGCTCGTCCGCCGGCGACCGGTACCCTGCCTTGGGGACCGGCGCGGCGTGCTTCTCCTCCTTCCGGCGCGGCGAGTGCGTGCCCCGCGGCCGCCGCCACGACGACGGCACGCGGTCGTGCTTGTGACTGTTCTGCCGCTTGAAATCGTCACTCATCTCCTGCGACACCTCGTGCCGTTATGTATACGCCGTCCTGGAACTTCCGCGGGTCGCGGTCCCCCTTGTAGCACGCCTGCTCGATGTCGGCCGCGGTCTGGCCGACCGCCTCCTTGTCCGCCCCCCGCAGGATGACGTCCTCGCCGTCGATCTCGACATCGACCGGGTCCGGGATGGCGACCTCCCGCGTGGACCGCTCCCCGATGAAGTTGGAGATGACGAACGTGTCGCCCTCGACCGCCATGTCCATCGGGAAGTGGGAGTAGAACCCCTGCATGTGGTACTCGAACCCGTCAGTCACACCGGTGATCATGTTCTCGATGTGGGACGCGTACGTCCCGACCAGCGCCGCCCTGTCGCGGCGGTCGGACGCCGTCGTGACGACGACCGCGCCGCCGTCGACCGACACGTCCATGTCCGGGTGGTCCATCGTCCGCTCGACCGACGTATCCCCTGCCGCGACGGTGACCTGCCCGTTCTCCACGGTCACGTCCACGTCGTCCGGGATATCGATACGTCGCTCCATCGCTTCCACCTCAGTACACGTACGCGAGGATTGCGCCGCCGTGCCCCTCCTCCTGCGCTGTTTGATGGTCCATCACGCCGTCAGGGGTGGTCACGATGAGCTCGCCGAACCCCTGCGCCGGGAGGTACCGCTCCTCGTACTCGCGGTACCCGTCCTTGCCGACGTGGAACCGGGGCTTGACGGCGTTACAGTCGTTCAGCCGGTTGTTGACCTCGACCTTGAACGTGCCGCCCTGCCCGTCCTCGATCTCCTCGAACACGCCGATGTACCCCTTCTCCTGCAGCACCTTCAGCACGTCCTTGATAAGCCCGGACGTCGGCGAGATGTATGCCTCGTTCTCCCCGGTCCGCCGGGCGTTCTTCACCGCGCTCAGCGCGTCCGCGAGTATATCCTGCTGCATCCTACATCACCGCTAGCTCATCTTCTCGAACCCGAGCTTCTCCGCGATCTCCCGGAAGCACTGCCGGCAGTAGTACAGGTCGTACTTCCGGATGATACCGCGTCCTGTCCGCCCGCACCGCCGGCACTTCCGCTTCGACTTGCCGAAGTCACGGTCGCGGGGGGCACTGTGCTTGCGGAATTTCTCGAGGGTTCCCTGCTTCTCTTCCAGCTGTTTGCGCACGCCGTCGTAGCTCATCGTCTGTATCCCCTCTGCTCACAACCTTTTAAACGGTTAGACGAGGTCGACCCCGAACCGGTCCTGGACGAACTCCCGCGCCTCCTCCGGCGAGATGGCCTGCGCGTCCCCGATATCGGACTCGTCCTCGCGTTTCCTGACGCGGTGGCCGGGCCGCTCCAGCGTCACCGCCACGTCGAACCCCTGCATCCCGATATCCGGGTCGTACTCCGCGCCCGGCATGTCGATGTACTCCTCGACACCGATGGAGAAGTTCCCCTGCGTGTCGAACACGCCGCGCGGCACCTCGCCGTCGTTCGCGGCGAACACCCGCTCCAGGAACTCTTCCGCGTCGTCGCCGCGGAGCGTCACCTTGGCACCGATGTTCAGGCCGGAGCGCTTCCCGAACCCCTGCGCCGCGTCCGTTGACTCTGTCTTCACCGCCTGCTTCCCGGTCAGCGTCTCCAGCAGCTCGACGGCGCGGTCGACATCGTCACCGACGTCGCCGACACCGATGTTGACGGTGACCTTGCCGACGCGGATCTGCCGCATCTCATTCATCCGCGGCCACCTCCAGCAGCGGCGCGTCCCCGCCGACCATGTACACGTTGCTCTCCACGGTCTCGAACGCGCCGTCTCCACCCTCCAGGGTGACGGTGTTCTCCTGCGACCCGGGCTGGACCGTGACGTCCTCGACCGTCGCGGTCTCGCCCACGTGGCGGCCGCCGGTGATGTACGCGGTGTTCCCCGCCTCGAGCGGCACGTGATCCTCGATATCCAGGTCGGGCAGCGTCACGAGCACCGAGCTGTCGGTCGGCACCTCCTCGTCAGTCTCGATGTTGTTGCCGTCGTGCAGGTTGAGCTGGGTGACGCCACCCTTCAGCGTGGTCTTGTCGTCGACGCGCGCCAGCTTCTTCCCGGCCCCGTCCCCGTCGACCGGTGCGAGCGCGAACCCGTCCGCGGTGACGAGGACGCGGTAGTGCTCGTCCAGCCCCGGGAAGGACAGGACATCCATGAACCCGACGTTCGACCGCGGGTTGGCCCGTGTCCGCCCGTTCACCAGCAGCTTCTCGGAGGAGAGCACGTCCGTCGCCTCCGCCATCGTGTCCGCGTAGCCCAGCACGTCCCGGAGCACGACAACGAGCGGGACGCCCTCGTCCTCCCGGTACGGGCCGTCGGCCTTGACGACGTACGCACCCTCCTTCCGCTCGACAGGGTAGTTGCGCGGCGCCGACAGGCGCTTCTGGTGGTCACTCATCTGTATCATCCTCCGCGATACGGTCCTCCAGCCACTCGACGAGCGTCACGCGGTCCTTGTTCTCCTGCTCCGCGGCCAGCACCGCCTCCGGGTCGGCGCCGCTCTCGACCGCGTCCTTGACCTCGTCGATCGTGCCGGTGACGATATCCTCGTAGTCCGTCCCGTCCCTGTCCCCGGGCTCCGCCGCCCCGGCGGTCTCCTCATCGTCCTCCGCCGCGTCAACGGCCTCCTCGTCTTCATCTCCCTCGCTCTCGTCCGCGACCTCCTCGGCCCGGATGTCCTCGGTCTCCTCCTCGCTGACCTCGTACTTCGCCATCCTGCGGTCGTCATCCAGGTTGAGCTTGGTGACCTTCAGGTTGGACGGCCGCACCGGCACCGGTGTCTCGGCGCCGTCGACCGCCTCGCGTTCGACGCCGTCGATGTAGACGACGCCGTCCTCGGTATCGATATCGTCGACCCGTCCCGTCTCCCCGGCGAAGTCGCCGCGCATGACCTCCACCCGGTCGCCGGTGCGGAGCGGCGCGGTCCGCGTCCCGAGCGTCTCCTGCACGGAGTCCGCCAGGTGGGCGGACAGGAACTTCTTCCGGTGGTGCTTCGGGGCGTTCCGCCGGTGCTTCCGCTGCTTCGACGGGTCGGTCGACCCCTCCCAGCTCGCGCTCCACTCGGTTGCGTCGCTCATGCTGTCACACCACCATCGATGCGATCTTCCCGATCGCCGAGTGCCGCTCCACGACCTCCTTCGCGACGACGCCCTTGATGCGGTTGCCCTTCGGGATGTCCGACTCCTCCAGCAGGACCGCGGCGTTGTCATCGAAGCTGATGCGCAGCCCGTCCGGCCGGCGGTACTCCTTCCGCTGCCGGATGACGACCGCGTTGTACACCTCGCCCTTGACGTCCTGGTCGCCCTTCGTGACGCGGACGACGACCGTGTCGGAGACACCGGCCTTGGTGCGGCGCTGCCGCGTCCCGGCGCGCGCCTGCACCCCGATGATCTTCAGCTCGTCCGCCCCGGAGTTGTCGGCGCAGACCAGGTGGGAACCGGGCTCAAGGTTCTTCGTGATGCTGGAGGCGACCGCCTTCACTGCTCACCACCCTTCTCGACCACGACGAAGCTCTTGGTCTTGGACAGCGGCCGGCACTCCGCGATGGTGACCTCGTCGTCCTCCGCCGCGTCGATGCACGGCGGGTTGTGCGCGGCGACCTTCGTGTTCCGCCGCTCGTACCGCTCGTACTTCGGTATCTTCTCCGCGTACCCCCACTGCACCCGGACAGTGTCCTCCATCCGGTCGCTGACGACCTCTCCCTCGAAGGTCCTGCCCCTGACGGAAAGCGTGCCGTGGAACGGGCAATGCTCGTCGCCGCACTCCTCGTCCGGCGCGTCCACGTCAAGGCCGATATCGGTCGTCTGAGCCACCTGTATTCACCGTTCAGTTAGTGTATCCCACTTCCGCGGAAACTTTTTTAATATGCGTTCTTCCGGCCGCGCCACCAGCAGCTCCCCCTCCACCGCGACCTGCGCGTCGTCCAGCGCGAACCGGAACCGCGCCTCGTCCTTCGGCACCACCGCCTCCCCGTCGCCGGTGTCGACGACCAGGGTCTCCCGTGTCTCGTCCACCACCTGGCCCGACAGCCCGTCCCTGCCCGGGTCGGCGGCGTCGGCCAGCGTCACGTCCAGGCCGATGAGCTCGTGCCGGACAAGGTTCTCGGGCGTGCGCGGCACCGCGGCCACCTCAGTGGACCTCGATGGCGTCCTTCTCGAACCCGAGCTCCTCCAGAACGTCCTTTATACGGCGGGTGTGGTCGCCCTGCAGCTCGATCTTCCCGTCCTTCACCGTGCCGCCGCACGCCAGCTTCTTCTTCAGCTTCGTCTCCAGGTCGTCGATGTCGGCCTCCTCCTCGTCGTCGAACCCCTCGACGATGGTGACCTTCTTCCCGAACCGGCGCTCGGACACGCTGACCTCGATCTGCTGCTCCTCGCGCGCGATATCCTTGCAGACGCACAGGTCCTGCGGGAGACCGCAGTTCGGGCAGGTCTCGGTCATCGTTCCTCCTGCTCACCCAGGACCGTCTTTATCCGGGCGATCGTCCGCTTTATCTCCTTGATGCGGCCCGGGTCCTCCGGGAAGCCGCCGACCGCGATCTGCCCGCGCTCCTTGGACAGCTCCAGGTTGAGGTCGTCCAGCTTCTCCTCCAGCTCGTCGCGGCTCATCTCCCGTGCCTCGTCGCTGCGCAGGATGGCCATGGTCACTCCACCCGCCGCTCCAGCCACTCCGTCAACGTTTTCCGGCTCTTCCCGGCCTTCTCGGCCTCGAGCACCTCCTCCGGGACGAGGTCCCGGTCGCGGACCGCGTCCTTCACCTCCTCGACGGTGCCCTCGACGAGCTCCTCGTAGTCGGTGTCGTCGGCGTCGGACGGCTCACCGTCGCCGCCCTCCGCGTCCGCATCCCCGTCCTCGTCGCCGGCGTCCTCGCGCTCGCCGGAGATACGGCCCTCCAGCCAGCTGACCAGGGTCGTCCGGTTCTTGTGCTCCTCCTCCGCGGCGAGCACCTCCGCCGGGTCGAGGTCCTCGTCCTCGACGCGTTCCTTGATATCGGCGATGGTCTCCTGCACCAGCGCCGCGTAGTCCACGTCATCCTGCTCCGCCTCGGCCTCGATCTCCTCGGCGGACGGGCCCTCGTCCTCCTGCAGCGCCAGCTTCATGTGCTCCGGCATATCGGTCATGATGCTGACCTTGACACCGAGCGCACCCGGCTTCGTGACCGCCTTCTCGTACGCGTTATCGACGTACTTGTTCGCCGTGTCGCCGCACTTCTTGACGTACCCGTCGATGAACTTCTCGGTGCGGCCGCGCGACCCGCTGAGCTTGCCGGATATCTCGATCTCCACGCCGATCGCGCCCGCCTCCATGACGCGGCGCATGTACGTGTTCCCGACGCGCTTCGGGTGGCCGCCCTTCTCCAGCCAGCCGGCGACGTTCTTCGCCACCACGTTCGCGTCGAGGTCCGGCTCCTCCACCTCCTGTGCATCGACCTGCGGGTTCTCGAGGTCGAACTGCTCCTCCAGTGCGTCGATGATCTCGTTGATGCGGGAGCCGCCGCGGCCGATGACAAGGCCCGGCTTCTCCGCGTAGATGGTGATGTTGGTCGAGGTCGGCGTCTTCGTGATATCGATGTGGGAGTAGTTGGCGGTCCGCAGCTCCCGCTCCAGGAACTCCTCCAGCTTCGCCTTCGTGATGCCGCGCTCGATGAACTCCTTCTCGATCATTATCGCTCACCGACCTTGATGGTGACGTGCGCCGCCTTGGTTTTCCGGCCGCGGTGCCGCTTCGGGGTGACCATCCGGTCCCCCTGGTTCACCATGACACCGGTGACCCGGAGGTCGTCAGGGTTCATCCCCTCGTGCTCGGCGTTGCTGATGGCGCTCTCCAGCAGCTCGAGCATCTCCCCGGCCGTCTTCACGGGGTACCGGCCCGAGTCCATGTCCCCGCTCCGGTGTGACTGCTCGGCGTCGTGCCGGGTGTACGGGACGGCCTGCTCTTCCTCTGCAACGCGCCCCAGCTTCTCCTTCGCCTTGGACACGCGTTCACCCTTGATGAACTCGCCTACCTCCCGG
>JAXINY010000127.1:0-9322 GCA_034190525.1 Asbonarchaeaceae archaeon (SeqCode)
ACATCGGCATGGGAGCCGTCTTCTCCCTTCTAGTGTTGTACATCCGAGTGGAGGTGGAACAGGAGGATCTGGGGCTCACAACCTCTTCTTCCGTCTTCCTTGTGGCGCTCGTCGGCGTGCTCGTCGGCTACGGAGAATATTTCACCGCTGTCGCGGTCACCCTCATCGCGGTGTTCCTGCTGGTGGAGAAGTCGACGTTCAAGCGGTACATGGGGATGCTTGAGGAGGAGGAGATCGCTGACGCCGTCGCCCTCGGCATCCTCGCGCTCGTGCTCTACCCGGTCCTGCCGCAGGGCGCGGTCGACCCGTACGGCGTCCTGTTCCTCCGGAAGGCGCTGCTGTTCGTCATCTTCGTCCTCCTCGTCCAGTTCGCGGCGTTCGTCGCCCTCCGGTGGGCGGACCGCCTCGGGTTCCTCCTCTCCGCGGCGCTGGGCGGTGTCGTCAGCTCGCTCGCTGTCGTCTCGACGATGGCGCACACCGTCACCACCCGGCAGCTGGACGAATCCGCCTACGCGGGGGCAGTCGCCGCGACGACCGCGATGGTGGTTCGGAACGGGGCCATCGCAGCCGTCCTGGCCCCGGCAACCCTTCCATCCCTCGCGCTCCCCATCGCCCTCGCGACCGCGATGGGCGGGGCGGCCACACTCTACCTGTACCGCTCCGCCGACGGCGACGATGCACCCGACTTCGGCACGTCATCACCGTTCTCCTTCGTCTCGGCGTTCAAGTTCGGCGCCCTCTTCCTCGCCGTGCTCCTCGTCGCAGAGGTCGCCAAGCTCAAGTTCGCGGTCGCCGGGACGTACGGTGCGGCGTTCCTCGGCGGGTTCGCGTCCTCGACCGCAGTGGTCGCGTCCGCCGCCACCCTGCTCTCGTCGGGCACGGTCACGCCGCCGCAGGCGTCGGCGATGGTGGTGCTCGGCATCGTCGCCAGTCTCGGCTCGAAGCTGCTGTACACCGAGTGGGGCGGCGCCCACGACCTGACGCGGAACATCGCGGTGCCGTACGCGTTGATGGCGGCGGCCACGCTTCTCGTGTTCGTGCTCTAGTGCAGCGGCGCCGGTGATTCATTCCGGGCGATGCGGTACCGCTCCAGCAGCTTCCGTCTCTCCCGCTGTAGCAGGTCGTACGCGGCCAGGGCGTCGGCCACGGTCGCCTGTCCCGCCACTTCCTCTGTCCGCCGTCCGCCCGTCCAGGCCAGCCGTGCCGAGCCGGTGGCGGTGGTGAGGGTGACGTTCCGGTGGTCCGGCCCCAATCTGCTGCGGATCACCTGTCCCCGGGTCCGGAGCGTCGTCGCCGCGGTGTCGCCCCGCCGGAAGTGCAGTGATCCTTCCGGCGTGGATACAGTCAGGGACTGTCCTGCGGGCATGTGGAACCCGTCGGCCGCCGTTGTGGCGGTGGACGGGTCGTCACGCCGTCCCCCGGCGACCGTGAACCGTGCGGTCGTTGCCTCGCTGCCGGCGCGGGCGGTGATTGACGCGTTCCCGGCGTCGAAGGCGCGGAGCGGCACAGCCCACACACGGCGCTCCTGGTCGGGGACGGTGATGCGGGTCGTGGAGGGCTGCAACAGCACCGGCTGTACGCCCGGCGACCCGTTCACGTGGAGCTGCGTCGTCGGAGCTGCGCCGTGGTTCGTGACGGACACCTGTGCCAGGAACCGCGCTCCCTCACGGACGCGGGGAGGGGTGCGGACACCGAGGGAGCGATGCGGGTCGCGCACCGTGAAGGTGTCCGTGCGTGGCCCCGTCGACGTGTTTGCGGTGAGGAGGTAGGCATCGACCGCTCTCCGCCCGCTCCCGTTGACGCGTACCCGGACGTGGAACCGGTGCTTGCCGCGTGGCACGGTGACGTTCAAGACCTGTTCCGTCCGGGCCCGCGGGCTGCGCACCTGCAGGAGGAGTTCCCCGTCCGTCACGGCATCACGGTTCCAGACCGTTACGCTGATGTTCGTGCTGTTCCCTGTCGTGTCCGCGGCCGAGACCGCCAGCTCGTACGGCGTCACGTACTCGATCGTCACGTTGATACGGGTGAACACCGTTGCGGTCCGGTTTCGGCCGTTGTATCGGAACGCCGCGTGCCGGAGCGAGACCTGCCTGCGTCCGTCCGCGGTCCGGCCGATAGTGACCCGTGAGGCATTCCGCGGGAACGTCCCGGCCGTGAGGGGGTGATCGAGGGCCGTCCTGCCGTGGGCGAGCGGCCGGGTCCGCGGGACGGAGATGTTGCGGACGACCGCCCGCGACCGGTTCATGCTGACGGCCACCACCTGCGACCCGTTCGGGAGGGCGTGTTCGGCCTCCAGCAACGGGATGATAGGGCGGAAGCTGCGCACGAGGTTGCCGTCAGCATCCACGTCCAGCGTCCGGTTGCCGGCGTGCGCGACGATGTCATACTCCGGCCGGGCGGTGAGCGTCAGGGTGCACGTCCGGCCGTGGCAGCGGAGGGACCGGTTGAACGACCGGTCCTGTATCCGCGGGTCCTTCCGCAGCTCGGGGTTGCCGTACAGGCGGAACGACCGCAGCATCTTCCCCTTCACGTTGTTCCGGGCGAGCATGCTGGCGGGATCCCACGTCAGGCTGTCGGCGCGGAACCGGTTGACCGCCCGCTTAAGGCTGCCGCCGACGGTGTACCCGTCCCGGAAGAACCGGGTGTCGATCTCCGAGGAGAACGGTGCGTAGTTGACGGTCGACGCCCCGATGTACGCGGCCGCGCCGTTTCCCAGGAATGCCTGCCGCATCGCGGCATCGCGGGCGGTGGCAAGGTCGCTGTTGTCGAACACGAGCCGCGCGGTGGTCGAGGGAACGTTCCCGGCGGTCAGTGCATCGCTCCCGTTGTAGCGGCCCACCTTCAGGACGCCGGCGAGGGTCGAGGCGTTGTTCGGCAGGATCCACGCGGACCGGTTCCCTGCGCCGCTGTAATAGACGACATCCGAGCCACCGATCTCCTCCTGCAGCGTATCTGCGGTGAGACGGGGATACCGGTCGGGCCAGAAGAAGGCGTACACTGCCTCGGCGATGGCGTGCTGTACACCCTCGCTGCGCAGCACGTCAACGATCCCGTCCGACAGGCTGTCCGCTGATGCCGCCGTCCGCGCGGCATCCCCGGCGGCACGCCCGATCTGCCGCACCTCCCCGGGTGAGAGGCGTTCGCGCGCCCTCTCGATGTCGAGCCCGGCAGTCCCCCAGTCGAACTCGAGGTACTGCTCCAGCGTCCGCTCGATGTATTCGAGCGCCTTCAGGGCGAGGAACAGCTGTGATGCGGCGCTGCCGACGCTCTGCCCGAGGACGCTGCCGATCCGTTCCTCCACACGGTCCGACTCCGCCAGGACGCCGTCCAGCGCTACAGGCGTGAGGTCGAGGAGGAACTCCTCCGGGGCGGCGCGGTACTCGACGGCGCGGGAAACGTTGTATCCCTGCCGTTCAAGGATGCGTGCGATGCTCTTCCCGCTGAACATCCCGCCACCGATGTAGAGCAGGATTGTCGGCCAGTTCGCGTGCAGGTACTCGGATGCGACGAGCGCCTGCTTCCCGTCGTAGTACTTCCCCCTGAGGTACATCCGGGACGCGAGCGACCGGTTCGCAGGGTACCTCCCGACACCGGCGTCGATGCTGCCGTCCCCGTCGAGGTCGCCGTACGCGAGATCGGACGGGTAGGTGGTGCCGTCGGCGGGATCCCCCAGGCTCCAGTTCCCCGCCTCGACCGGGTCGGGAAGCCGGACCGGCGGGACGCCGAGCAGGGAGAGGTACAGGCCGTCGGTGTACTGCGTCCGGCCGCCGAGATACAGGCCGTGGCGTCCAAGCCGTGTCGTAGCGGCCTGGAGTGCTGAACGGGCTGCCTCGACGTTGTCCTGCCGGGTCGCGGTCCGGAGGTCGCGCCCGACCAGCGCTGCACTGTCGATCTCCGCGCCGGCCGTGAGGTTGAGGTGGAGGCGGTGGCGGTCTGCGGGAGGGAGATCGATGTCAACAGTCCGTTGCCCTGCTCTCCGGAGTTCGATGCGCTCCTGCTCCAGCCTGCTCCCGTTCTCCGCCAGCGCCCCGACGACCGCGTCGAACCCGCTCCTTGCTCCGACGCTGGAAATATCCAGTCTTACGCCTCCCAGCCGTTCCTTCCCCTCCCCGAGCCGCATCTCCCCGCTGTCCCAGCGTCCTGGCCCATCGGACGCCCCGGTGGGAAGGTCATCGACCCGGACATCGATAGAGGTCTCGTCCTGCGAATCAACGGCGATACGGTCGATGGCGTCGTAGGTGAACCCGTTGGGGTGGGCGGTGGTCGCACGGGCCAGCACCTCGCCACTGGGGTCGCGGACCGTACACGTCACGCTATCGTCGTGCAGTGCGAACGAGACGCGGTACACGTCCCCTGTCGAGGGGTCGAAGAACTCCTTCCGGTTCTTCGCGTCCCCGTGCTTCACCTCGCACCAGGTCATGTCCCCCGGCGGGTCGAACCGGAGGTAGAACCGGTTCGTCACCGCGCCACGGGACTCGAACTCGATGCGGGGGACGTGGCTGTCGCTGGCCGTCCACGCAATCCAGGTCCCGAAGCTGTCACCTGCCTCGGGAGTGGATTCGATGGGATGACGCATGGAGAGAGCGGTCTTATCACCGCTCCCGTCTGCGTCGAGCGACGCCACCCGGCTCCCGTTCATCGACGTATCATGCTCCACCGTGAGCGTGGCGGCTCCCCGGCCCCGCAGCCGCCATCCGTCCGCGTCCCCGTCTTCGAACCCGTCGCGGGCCGGGGGCCGGCGAGAGCGGAGTCGTCCGTCTGCGACGCTGGCGTGATGGAGGGTGCCGGAACGCCACCGGGAATCGGTGTCGAACCGGGCGGTCACGGTATCGGCGGGGATGCGCCGGTCGGTGTCGATGACGGAGAGGAGCGCATGCTGGTCCGCGGCGATGGCTGCCGCGACCGGCGCCATCCGCCGCGACGAGAGGACGACGTGGTTGATACCGTCTCCCGACGCCGCGCCACGACGGATATACCGGTCCTTGAGGGCGGACAGGGAGGTGTTGACCGGATCCGGGCCGCCGCGGCAGGCGACGACGCTCTCGTTCATCGATGCGGCCATGGCGGTGTAGAGCCGTTTGACCGCCTCCTGAGGGCAGCCGAGGCTCCTGGCAGCGTTGATGTCCGCATCACCGGCATCCTGCAGCGTCCTGTTACGGGCGATGACTGTGTTCACGGGGCCGTCACCGTGGACGATATCGCCGCCGGTCGATACCGCGAGCGCGGTCTCGGTGAGATTGTTGGCACGTAGTAGCTGCCCTGCGCCGGTTGCCGCCGGGACGAGAACAGCGCCGATCACTATGAGGAGCGTGAGGCGGGTGAGATACATGCCGGTCCTTCTCGCAGCCGGCATCTAAAAACAGGTGGCAAAATCAGGAAGCTGTCCGTCTGCGGAACTATTATCGCAGGAATATCTCTCTCGTATGGGGTGCGCGGCTCCATCCGTCGAAAGCGCAGACTTAAAACTCCACAGCACATTTCCACCGCATGACGACACTGGTACTGGTGGTGGTCGACGCGCTCCGCAAGGACGTGGCGTACGGCGACCGGGTCGACACGCCCAGCATCGACCGGCTGATGGAGCGCGGCACGGCGCTGGACCACGCGTACGCGAACGGCCCCGCGACCGCGGCCGCGTTCCCGGCCATCCTCGCCTCCTCCCGGGTGAACGACAGCTCGGGCTGCCCCGACACGACGACGGTCGCGGCGGCGCTGCAGGAGGAAGGGTTCGAGACCATCGGCATCTCCACCAACCCGAACGCGGGGCCGTACTACGGGTACGACCGCGGGTTCGACGAGTTCGTCGACTTCGTGAAGACCAGCGCGGAGAAGGAGGAGCGCTCCCTCCTGTTCAGGATCGGGCGGAAGATAGCGCACTCCAGCGACCGGCTGTACTCGTTCATCCGGAAGCAGACGGCGAAGATGGACCTGCCGTACGAGCGCGCGGAGACCCTGAACGAGGCAGTGTTCGACAGGCTGTCGGACGGCACGGACCAGTTCCTGTTCATCCACTACATGGAGCCGCACTACCCCTACCTCCCGCCGGCGGGCTATGTTGACGAGGAATCGGCAGCGTGGCAGGAGCGGTACGAGGTGAACGAGGCCATCAAGGCGCACGACGACAGTCCGCGGCCGGAGCTGACCGGGAAGATGTGGACGCTGTACGGGGGCGAGGTCCGCTACCTCGACGAGCAGCTCGGCGCGCTGCTGGACCGGCTGGACGCGCTGGATGACGACACCGTCATCCTCTTCACGGCCGACCACGGCGACCAGTTCGGGGAGCACGGCAGCTACCTGCACTCCAGCGTGCTGTACAACGTCCAGATGAACGTGCCGTTCATCGTCGACGGGGTGGACGTTGCGGGCGAGCTGGCGAGCCATCTCGACATCGGGCCGACGCTGCTCGGCCATGTCGACGGTGCGGAGGCCGCGTTCGACGGGATCGACCTGGCGGGGGAGGAGCGGGACAGCGTGTCGGTGGCGCTGGACGACCAGCGGTTCGTGGCGACGCCGCAGTGGAAGCTGCTGGATGACGGGGAGACGCTGCGCCTCTTCGACATCGACGACTACCTTGAGGACGATGACCTCGCCGGAGAACGTCCGGAGGTCGTGGAGGAGCTGGCGCCGATGCTGGGAGATAAACGCCGTGCGGTCGAGGGCATCGACATCTAGATACCCGTTTCCAGGGTCTCTACCTCGTCCAGGCGGTCGAATTCATCCGTGTTCCACGTCAGGACGGGCTCGCTCTCGGTCGCCGCGATGCTGCCGATGAGGACGTCCTTCACACCGACCCGCTCCCCGGCGGATTCCTGCGCTGCGGCCATCCGCCCGGCGACCTCCATGCTGTCCTCGGATGTCGACAGCACCGGCATCCGGTTGAGCAGTCCCTTCAGGCCTGCCACGTTCCGGTCGCTCTGCCCGGACTTGTACGCGCCGAAGTACAGCTCGAACGCGTTGATATCGGTCGTGGCCGCGCGCTCCTCCTTCCGGTGGTGCTCCACGAGTTCGACGGCGTCGCCGCGTCCGCGCAGGAAGTCACCGAGCACATCCGTGTCAACGATCACAGCGTCCACCCCGCCCACAGCCGCTCCCGCGCCGACCGGATGTCCTCGGCTTCCTCGTCCGTCATCGTCCAGGCGCCGGCGTAGTCGGCGATGTCCTCGTCGCGGACGAGCTCGTCCACGACCGCCTTGATGCTGGTGCCGCGCTCCTCGGCGCGCTGCCGCAGCACGCTGTACGTCGATTCCGACACCTTGATCGCCTTCGCCCCCATACACCGGATGTAGTAACCGAGTTACTTAAATCTGGTTGCGGGTGGCCCTCTCGCTCGACCCTTTTAACCGGTCTGTGTTTTTCCACCGGGCGGTGAGGATGGAACCGCTCCCGCGCTGACACCGGCACAGAACTGACAAAAAGCCTCCACCGAATACAGCGCCTATGAAGAACATCGTCGTCCTCGTCGCGGACGCGCTCCGGTACGACGCCGTCCCCGGCCGGGTCCGGGACGAATTCAGGTCCGGGGTCATCCCGACGCTGGCACCGTCGCTGCACACCCCGACATCGTTCGCCTCGCTGTTCACCGCACGGTCGCCGCAGCACCACAACGTCCGCGACTTCCTGCAGGACCTCGACCCGGACATCCCGACGGCGTTCGACCAGTTCGACAACACCGCGTTCTACGACGGGCCGGACTCGACGCTGGACAGGCACATCTTCCGCTCCGGCGGCGCCGACCTGGACGCGATGGAGCCGCCGTTCTGCTGGATCGAGCGGCTGATGGAGACGCACATCCCGTACGGCGAGATGGGGCACGACCGCGAGTTCGAGTGGGAGATGCCGGGGTCGGAGTACCGGGAGAAGGGGATGCGCGGCGACTTCGACCTACAGGCAGCGTACCGGGACGGCGTGGCAAAGCTGGAGGACCACGTCTTCCGCCACATCGAGGAGCTGGACGACCGCGGGCTCCTGGACGACACGCTCGTGGTCCTGACATCCGACCACGGCGAGCTGTTCGGGGAGCGGTACATGTTCCGGCAGCGGTTCGAGCACAACTACCCGCCGCTCCGGCCGCTCGTCGAGGTGCCGACGGCGTTCTACAACGCGGACGTGGACACGGACTGCATGCGCGGCATCGACGTCCTCCCCACAGCGTTCAGCATCGTCGGGAAGGAGCCGTTCGGTGACGGCGTCGATGTCCGGACCCGGAGCGTGTCCGCGGGGGCGAACGTGATGAACGATCCGAAGGCCCGGTTCAGGACCCGGTGGCGGTTCCGGGACGGGCACTGGCGGCCGACCGGCCGGAGCAGGGTGCACCGGGCCGTGAAGACCGTGAGCGGCGACATCAAGCAGGCCGTGTACCGGAGAGGGTACCGGCCGCTGGAGGAGCGGGTGGAGGAGCTGGCATCCGAGGGGGGCGAGGACGAGATCGCGGGGGTGGACGTGTGAAGCTCGCCGTCTACCACCCCTGGCTCAAGTCCAAGGGCGGCGCGGAGAAGGTGCTGCTGGAGCTACTGGAGCGGTCCTCCCACGACATCACGCTGTTCACCCTGTACATCGACCGGGACGCGACGTTCGACCGGTTCGCCGACCACGACGTCCAGGTGGTCGGCAGCGGCCGGGCGCCGCGCGGGTTCGTGGACCGGGCGGTGCGCTTCGGCCTCGGCGCGCTGACGACGCGGCTGCCGCTGGACCGGTACGACGCCCTCGTCGTGTCGGAGGCCGGCCTCGGCTCCCTCATCACGCTCCGCAACCACGGGCTCCCGGTCCACTGCTACTGCCACACCCCGCTCCGCGCCGCGCTCCCCGACTTCCACGGGACGTACCGGGACGAGGTGACGCCGCTGCTGCGGCCGCTGTTCGACATCGGGACGCTGGTGTACGGCTGGCTGGAGCGCCGCGCCTGGAAGCGGTTCGACACCGTCATGGCGAACAGCCGCCTCACAGAACGCCGCATCCGGGAGAAGGGGCTGTGGAGCGGCGACATCCCGGTCATCAACCCGGGCGTCGACCTCGACGCGTTCGACGCGGACGCCGGCCAGGACCCGTACTTCCTCTACCCGTCGCGCTTCCGGCGGTACAAGCGGCAGGACCTCGCGATAAAAGCGTTCCAGCAGGCGGATATAGACGGGTTCGACCTCGTCCTCGCGGGATCAGCCGACGAGGAAGGGTATATAGACGAGCTGGAGGAGATGGCTGGACCGGGCGTTGACATCCGGACCGACGTCCCGGACGAGGAGTGGCGGGAGCTGTACGAGCACGCGTACGCCGTCCTGTTCCTCGCGGAGGAGGAGGACTGGGGGATCGCCCCGCTCGAGGCGATGGC
>JAXINY010000129.1:0-8653 GCA_034190525.1 Asbonarchaeaceae archaeon (SeqCode)
AGAACGACACGTACGTCAGGCCGTGGTGCTCCCGTTTCCGGTCCGCCATCCCCGTGTCGGCGGACAGCCCGAGCTCCAGGAACGACAGGACATCGGTACTGTTCCCGTAACACCCCGCCAGTTCGTCGACCTCCTTGTATACTGCCGTCCACGGCGTGAATGCGTGCGCGGGGCCGACCAGGACGTCGTATCGCTCGCACATCTGGGCTATGCGCTCGCCGCCGATGTCCAGCCTCGGCCGTCCCTCCCGGTCGATGTCGGACGAGAACCGTGCGAACGCGTCGTGGACGTCCTCCGCCGCCCCGAACGACGGGAACAGGAGCAGGTGGTGGACGCGGTCCGTGTCCTCCACCTCCGCCGTCAGGACGAAGTCGGTGCCGTGCTCGCCGCGGAAGATGCCGTTCCCCTGCTCGGTGGTGTGCTCCCGGATGTGCTCCCGCCAGTCTGGGTTGAGGCAGTCCCCGGTCCCGACCAGGTCCAGCCCCTTGATGGCGGCCTGCTCGTCCAGCACCGGGACCTCCATCCGGTCCGACACCCCGCCGGAGTGCAGGCCGTGCAGGTGGAGGTCCGCGTCAAGTTCCATGCGGACAGCTGTGCGGACGAGGCTTAACTATCCTTCCGTCTCCCCGCCGCTGTCGCGCTCCCGGTAGAAGATGTAGTAGCCACCGATGAACAGGACGAGCGCGGTCAGCAGGACGGCGATGACGCCGGGACTGGTGACGGTGATGGCGCCGGTCGGGGTGCGCGTGCTGGCCGTTTCAACCGTGACGGTGCCGTTCCGCGCCGTCACGTTCATCCGCACCGTCTCCCGCACCCCGTCGCCCTCTACCACGAGCGCGGCGGTGTACGTCCCGTCCCCGAAGAAGTCGGGGGCGAGGTAGACGTACACCGGCGTCGCCTCGCCCGGGGCGAGCGTCACGTTGCGTGGCTGGACGTCCATCCAGTCCGGTCCGTCCAGCGCGAACATGTACGTGTTCCGCTCGGTCCCGTTGTTCCGGAGCGCCAGCTCGATGAGCGTCTGGTTCGCCGCGTCCGGCGCGGTCTCGACGGTGGACAGGTCCATGTCGTGGCACCTGTTCACGTCCACCGCCGCGATGCCGGAGTCCCGGACGCGGGGGAGCGTGGTGGACTCGACCGATACCTGGATATCGCCGGTGATCCGTGCTGCATCGATATTGCGCTCGATGGTCGCGGTCTCGCCCGGGCCGAGGGATACGTTCGTCCTGTCGTCGCCGATGCTGACCGTGTAGGTATCGCTGATGCTGCCGGTGTTGGTCGCCGCGGCCGTCAGGAGGAGGCTGGCCGACCGGCACACCGACGCGTTCGCCGGGGCGACATCGACCGACACGCCGCGGCACTCCTCCGACACGAACCGCACCGTCGCCGTATCACTCGCGTAGCTGGACGTTGACGCTGCCCGCACCGTGACCGTCCGGTTCACCGCCTCGCGGCTCGACACGGTGAGGGAGACCGTCCGCTCCGCGTCCGCCGGAACCGTGATGCGGTCCCGGGACAGTGTCCCGGTGTCTGACCGGAGCCGGTACGTCTCCTCGACCGCGCCGTCGTTCTCGACCGTGACGGTGTAGGTCGCCGTCTCCCCGCGGCACACTGCCTGTTCCTTCGTATCGACCGATAGATCGACCGCGCGGCAGCTCAGGACGCGCAGCGTCTCCCGCTCCGCCGCGGTCTTCCCGTTGTTCGATGATGTCGCGGCCACCCTGAACCTGTGATCGCCCGGGGATGCGGATACCGGGGCCTGGATCCACAGCGGGAGGCGCTCCGTCGCACCCGGCTGGACGCGGACGCTGTCGGCCGGGAGCGTCACGGTGTTCTTCCACGGCGCGTTGATGGAGATGTCGTACGTGTCGGCTGCCGGCCCGGGATTCGATAGCTGTATCGTGTACTGGCTGCTGCCGGACGGGCATGCCTGCCCGCTCCCGGTGGTGACGGACAGCTGCGGCGTGCCCGCGGCTGCGGCCGGGACAAGCAGCACCGCGGCCAGTACCAGGATGCCTCGCCTCATGCGGCGATTCTTTACAGAACAATAGTTAAAAACGTGTCAGTACTGCGGCTCGATAACTCCGCCGCGCCGCCGGCGCCAGTACCACCCGAGCAGGAGCAGGGCGATGCCGGCCGCGCCGAGGACCATCCACTTCTGCCGCTGCGGGAGGTCGGTGAACGCGTCCGCGGCAGCCTCCGCGCTCTCCACCGCGCCCCCGATGACAGGGTTGCGGAGCGCGGGGTTCTGGACCGCCCGCACGGTCACGGGCTGCTCGGTGATGGTTGTGCCGCCGGCCGACACCCGGATGCGGCCGCTGTACCGGCCTGTCCGTTCCGGGACGACCCGGACCGCCGTGGTGCGCGTCGCACCGCGGTTGAGGGTCACCGTTCCGGGGGTCTGGACGGAGACGTTACCGAGGCCGGATGTCGTTACGTCGAACGCTCGGCGCTGCAGCCGGTCGTTCTCGATGCGGACCTGGAACACGCCGGCCTGCCCCTGCGTGAGCGTGAGCTGGTCCGGCGTGACATCGGCGGCCAGGCCGGTCTCGACCGCCGTCACCGCGGTCGTCTTCCGCGCGGTCACGTCGCCCGCGGTCGCCGCCACCATCACGGTGTGGTTCCCGCGCTCCGGGATGGAGGTGGCGAAGCAGTGCTGCGTGCTGTCCCGCACGAGCACGGTCGCGGTCTCCCGCGTCTCCCCGTTGATGACCAGGCGGACGCTGGCCTCGCCGGCCGTCGAGCGGGACAGGCGGGCGCAGACATCGAAGATGCTGCCGGTGCCGACCCGGTCCGGCGCCGACACCGCCTCCACGCCGAGCCGGGGGCGGACGGTCAGGAACTTCTCCACCGACGCGCTCCCCACGGTCAGCCGGACGCTGTGGACGCCCGGCGACTGTGGGATGATGGTATGGGTGTAGTGGCCTGTCTCGTCGGAGAACACCGGTGCCTCGAAGTCGCCGCTGAAGAACAGGTCTGCCCGGGTGTTCCGCCGGCTCAGGATGCCGGACACGGTGACGTGGTCACCGACCGACACCGTCTCCTGCCGCAGGTTCAGCGTGGCGTGCACGTCGGACACGACGATGGTCGCGTTCATCGTGTCGACGGCGTCGTACGTCGACACCTCGATACGGGCCTCCTCCCGGCCTCTTGCGGCGGCCGGCACGGGGATCTTTACCGGGACGGTCCGCGAGGTCTTCCCGTCGATGCTGCCGGCGCTGGTGCGCGTCGTCCGGCCGAACGCGTCCACCGCGACGTGCAGCCCGCCCATGTCCGCCTGTCCGGTGTTCCGGACCGTGACATCCATCGTGATGGTCTCGCCCGCCATGACGGACGCGGGCATCGCGACCTCCCGGATGCGGAGGTCGCCCTCCTCCGGCTCCACGACGACGCCCGATTCCTCCACGTCGATGCTGATGTTCCTGCGTGTCCCCCCGATGACGTTGCCGTCGCTGTCCCGTGACTGGACGGTGAGCTCGACCTCGTGGGTGCCGGGCTGATCCTCCGGCGCGTCGAGGTAGAACTGGACGGTGTCCTCCTCGCCGGGGTCGAGCCCCCAGAGGTTGTGCTCCTGCACCTGCCCGAAGCCCGACGCCGTCACCTCCATCTGGTGGACGTCCTCGGACGCGGTGTTCTTGACGGTCACGGTGATCTTTGCGGTCTCACCGGACTCGACGAACGACGGCGCCTCGACGTCGGTGATGGCCGCGTTCGCCGCGGCCGCGCTCCCGGACAGCGCAGCGACTACCACCAGAACCAGCAGCCACCGCCCCGCGCGCCCGCGCATGTTGCTACCTATAAATAAGGACCTAATTTAAAGGTGTCGGCGATGCGGCAAGTGGGGCACTACCTTTCCGCTGGTCCGGTTGACCGCCCCATGGCCATCCCGCTTGCACCATCTCCTCAAGATTCTCATACACGTATCCATACAGGAGGACGCCGAAACCGAATCCAGAGATGACGGTTATCAGCAACCCTGCTGGAGCATCATAGAATCCCTCGATGTATCCCAAGATGGTCAGGGAGAGGAAGACCGCCCAATAGGTTCCGGTAATATGTCGGTTCGTGACATCCACAGTAAATCACTCTCTATGAAATGAGGCTCCCATCAAGCGTCCCCCCATCAAAAGCCACCCGATGCCAGCGAGGGAGAGCGGGATAACAGCGGTCAAGGTGACTGTATTGATTAACACCCCTACGTGCAGTGCTAGGACTACTGCAGCGAAGGTGAGTGTGGCTGCAGAGGCGGCTGCCAGAATCGCGTACAGACTATCTTTTTCGGCACGGTTAATGAACTCGCTAAACAGAAGGCCGAATAGAAGCGCCATGAGTGGATAGCTCCATACAATCTCAAGTTTAAGTGCCGGAGAGAGGGGGAGGGACGTTGTTCCTGCGATGAATAATGCGGTTTCCATACCCCTGAAGGTCATACTGGACAAGGCGTGTTCTATATTAAAAACCGTTGCTCTTTTTCCATTTAGAATCTAGTATCCGGCCCATTCCATCCTTAGAGACGATTGGAAGCTGTTTCTGCCCCTCGCATGTTATCCGGCGCAAAGACATCTTCAAGCGCTTAAAATAGGGATATCACCGCTCCACCGCCTCAACCCGCACATCGAAGCACACGCGCTCCACGGCCGGGTTGTAGTGGCCGCACACCTCGACGCGCTCGACGGTGACGTCCGCGCCGTGCTCCGCGAAGCGCTCCGCCACGTCGCCGGCCGCGGTGCCGTCGTCGAGGTCGTCCTTGGGCACGAAGCTGTAGTAGTGGATGACGCCGCCCTCCCAGACCGTGTCCAGCGCCAGGCCGAGGAAGGCCTCGCTGCTCCCGGGCAGGTTCATGATGACCCGGTCCGCCGCCACGTCGACGCCCGGCAGGTGGTCGCGGACGTCGCCACCGTACACGTCAACGCGGTCCGCCACGCCGTTCAGCTCCACGTTCCGCTCCAGGTAGTCCGCCGCCGCGGGGTTCGCCTCGAACGCGTGGACCTGCCCTGCGTCCGCGTTCCGCGCCAGTTCGACGGTGAACGGGCCGACCCCGGCGAACATGTCGATAACGGTCTCGCCCGGTTCCGCCTGGTCCACGACGCGGCCGCGCTCGTGCCCGAGCCGCTCGGAGAAGTACACCGTCGTCGGGTCGAGCTCGAACCGGCAGCCGTGCTCCCGGTGCAGCGTCTCCGTGGAGTCGCCGCGCAGCACCTCGTAGTCCGCCACGCGGTAGTCGCCGCTGCGCTCCCCGGTCTTCCGCACCACCGTGTTCACGTTGCTGTGCTGCTCCAGCAGCGCGTCGGCGATGGCATCTTTCCGGTGCTCCAGCTCGTCTGGCACCTTGATGATGGCCACGTCGCCGACGATGTCGTACGAGGTGACGAGATGCGACAGCTCCTCGTCGCTCAGCTCGTCCGCCAGCCGCTCCTTCAGGTCCATGGCCACAGTCGCGGGCCGAACTGTTTTCAGTCCTTGCGTCCCGGCTTCCGCAGGTCAAGCCGTCCGTCCTCCTCGACGCTGTCCAGCACCACCTTCGTGTTGGTCGCGGTCACGCCGTCCACCTGCTGGAACGCCTTGACGCAGTCGTTCATGTCCTCGCGGCCGGTGAACTTGCACACCAGCACCGCGTCCGTCTCCCCGGTCACCTCGTAGAAGGCGACGATGCCGTCCTTCTCCTGCAGCGCCGCCACTGTCTCCGCGGTCCGGTCCGGGTCGATGGTCAGCTCGACGATGGCGGTCAGGTCGAACCCGATCTCCTCGTGGTCCAGCACGGGGCGGAACCCGGTGATGACGCCGTCCTCCCGCAGCCGGTGGAACCGGTTGCTTACCGTGGACGGCGACAGGTCCAGCGCATCCGCCAGCTCACGGAGCGACGAACGACCATCCGCCTGTAACCGTTCAATCATCCGGATATCGGTCGAATCAAGCGCCATAATGGGAACGTTCGGGCGAATATTTTTCAATTTACCGAAAGAACGTCCGTGAACAGGTATTTAATCCGTGGCGGATACCGGTGGACCGGTGATTCCCCGTGAGCATGTGCAAGGTCTGCGGCCGGTTCGTCGGGCGAGATGAACGTGAAACCGTGGTCATGGGTGGCAGCGAGCGGACGCTGTGCCAGCAGTGCGCCGTCAAGCCC
Organism: Asbonarchaeaceae archaeon (SeqCode); assembly: GCA_034190525.1. Taxonomy (GTDB): domain Archaea; phylum Nanohalarchaeota; class Nanosalinia; order Nanosalinales; family Nanohalalkaliarchaeaceae; genus JALIDP01. The sequence continues at coordinate 6,125 of JAXINY010000129.1, forward strand.
ATCCCCATCCGGTCCCCGGCGCCCGGCCAGCTGCGAGGTGGGTCGCATGTGTAGCGCCTGCAGCCGGTACGAGGCCGAGATCGCTGCCGGTGACCCGCGTCCCGGCCTGCAGACCGTCCGCGTCCAGCGGGACACCGACGCCCGGCGCGCCGCCATCCTTTAATCCGTCGAGCCCGCACTCCCGGGCATGCTGGTCCTGTCGGACATCCACGCCAACCTGCCTGCGCTCGAGGCGGTGCTGGCGGATGCCGGCGACCACGATACCGTGGTGTGCTGCGGCGACCTCGTCGGCTACTACACCTGGCCGGACGCCGTGGTGCAGCGGGTGCGGGACGAGGGGATGCTCGCGGTGCGCGGGAACCACGACGAGGCCGTCGTCACGGAGTCGTCGTTCGGGTTCACCGGTGCCGCGGCGGAGGCGGTGCGGTGGACGCGCGACCGCATCTCTGACGATGCCCGCTCCTACCTGGAGGACCTGCCCTACACCCGCCGCGATGAGGTCGCCGGGGCGGACGTGTTCGTCGCGCACGGCTCGCCGCGCCGCCCGGTCGAGGAGTACGTCTACCCGGAGCAGGTTGACGCCCGCTTCCTGCAGGAACAGTCCATCGACGTGGACGTGCTCCTCCTCGGCCACACCCACACTCCGATGGTGGAGCACGTGCAGGACACGCTGGTCGTCAACCCGGGCAGCGCCGGGCAGCCGCGGGACGGCGACCCGCGGGCGTCGTACGCGGTCGTCGATCCGGATGCGGCGACGGCGGATATCCGGAGGGTTGAGTACGACGTGAAGCGGGTGCAGGACGCGGTCCGTGCCGCTGGCCTCCCGGCGGAGCTGGCGGACCGCCTCTCCCGCGGCCGGTAACTTAAAAGCGAGCCCCCGCCATTGTTCCCGTGTATGCTCGGCTACACGCAGAAGGTTGAGATAAAGTGGTTCATCCTCGGCTTCGCCGCGGGAGCTGCCGCCGGCTACGCGCAGGGCGCGGGGATGGTCGATATCCTCGGCCTTCTACCGATTTAAAGCCTCGGACCGTGTCCCCGGGCATGCTTACACTGGTCGGGCTCGGCCTCCGCGACGGTGACATCGCGCAGCGCGGCATCGACGCCGTGGCGGCGGCGGACGCGGTGTACGCGGAGTTCTACACGAACACCATCGACTACGACCTCGCCGCGCTCGAGGCCGAGACCGGGCAGGGCGTCGAGGTGCTGGACCGGGCGGCGGTCGAGCAGGAGGACCGGGTGCTGGCGGACGCGGAGGACCGCGATGTCGTGTTCCTGGTGTCCGGCGACCCGCTGGCCGCGACCACGCACCAGGACCTGCTGTTCCGCGCCCGGCAGCAGGGCATCGACACCGCCGTCGTGCACGCCCCGTCCATCTTCACAGCGGTCGCGGAGACCGGGCTGTCCCTCTACCGGTTCGGCCGCGCCACCACGCTCACGGTGCAGGGCGGCGAGGTGCCGGGCTCGGTGGTGGAGATCATCGAGGACAACAGGGAGCAGGGATTGCACACGCTCGTCCTCATCGACCCCGACATGGCTGTCCCCGGGCCGATGGAACACCTTTCGCGGCACGTGGACCGCGACGTGGTGCTGTGCTCCCGGCTCGGCACCGCGGACGCAACGATGCGGTACGCCGCCCCGGACGAGCTGTCTCTCGCGGAGGACATGCGGCCGGCGACGGTCGTGGTGCCGGGGGAGCTGACGGACAACGAGAGGGAGCGGCTGGCGCTGCTCGGCTGACGCGGCCGGAACTGTTTTTAACGGCGTTGCCGCATCAGTCAACCATGCTCGGGCATCTTGTCCACCTGGCGCGGAAGCTGATCCGGCGGCTGGGCGCGACATCCAACCGCGTCCTCGTCCTGGTGGCCACGGTTCTGCTCCTGGGGCTCCTGGCGGGCGCCTACCTGCAGGCCGGCGGCACAATCGACGTGACGGCGCTCCTGGGCGGTGCGTCGGGCTAGCGCCCTCCAAGCGGACGGGAGGATATAAAACGCGAGCGTTCGAAGGCAGCGCGTATGGAGCTCCCGCAGCGCCTCCACCCGACGCCGCTGAAGGCCGAGTACCTCATCGGGTATTCCATCGGCGCGGCTGCGATGCTCATCGGCGGCGGCCTGCTGCTCGCGCTCTACCTCGGCCTGCTCCCGTCCGGGCTGGTGCCGGCCCTTCCGTCTCCCATCGCAGGTATCGTCGCGCTCCTTCCGTACCTCCTCCTCGGTCTGCTGGTCCTGTACGGCGCGTACAAGCTCCTGTACACCGAGCTGCGGCTGCGGCGGTGGCACACGTACACGTTCTACGACGACCACGTGGTCGTGGAGAAAGGGTACTACTACTGGTTCGAGCACAAATCGGATGACATCCCCTACCACCAGATCACGAACGTCTTCGTGGAGGAGGACTGGAGCGGGTTCGTCTACCTCGGCAACCTCAAGGTCATCATGGAGGGCAGCTCGGAGCCCGTCGTCATCGAGGGGCTGCGGAACCCGCACCCGTTCGAGCGGCTGATGATGGGGGCGGATCCCGCGGAGATCACGC
>JAXINY010000133.1:0-8584 GCA_034190525.1 Asbonarchaeaceae archaeon (SeqCode)
TACGCGACAGCCATGGGACCGTGGTCTCGCCGCAGTTTTTAAAGGATTTCATGCCGTGCGGCCGCCACACACGCAATCACGTGTCGTAGTCAATTTTCCACATCTTCACGAATCCGTTGTCGAACACCTCGTCGAAGTGCTCCATACCGTGCGCGTCCATGATGTACAGCTCGACGAGGGTGGAGTCCATCACCTCCTCGGGGATGTACACGAGGGTCTGGTGCTGGCGGTGCGGGTGGAAGGCGACGCAGCCCGGGATCGCGGTCTGGTTCTCCGGGATGTCGACCTCGCGGACGCCGTCCTCGCTGCACACGTTCGCGATGGCGGCCGTCCCGCGGCGCGTCTGCATCAGTGGCGTCCCGTCGATGCTGATATCACCGCCCTCCTGCGAGAATGGGACGAGGAGGCGGCGGCCACGGTCCTGGTACATCAGGTACGTCCTGTTCTGCGCCGATGTCGTCAGGCACCGCTGGTCGCGGGAGCGGCAGCCGAACGTCTGCATCGCGTTGAACTCGGTGTTGCTCCGGTGATGAATCTGCGACACCGCGGAGTACTTCCCGATCATGGTGGAGTCAAGGACGACGTAGTCGACCGACAGGCTGTCAAGCCAGTCCAGGTGCTTCGTATAGTTGGCCGCGGTGAGGAAGTCCGCGAGCGGCAGGTTTATCTTCCCCTCCCCGGGCTGCGCGTAGAAGCCGAGGTTCCCCCCGTCCGCGATGGCGGCGCGCGCCCCGATGCTCTCGAACCAGTACCCGTAGTCCCACCAGGAGAGCACGACCGAGTCCACCGGGGTCTCCTCCCGCATGAACTCCAGGTTCTCCATCCACGCCTGGTTCGGGGAGCCACCGATGCCCTGCGCCATCCCGTACGCCGCCGCCCCGTTGAACAGGACGACCGGGACCAGGACGAGCACGAGGACGGCGCGGTACACCCGCTCCGCCTCGATGTCCGTGTCCGCCCGTCGCACCGCCTCCCGGAACGAGGACCGCTCGAACGCCGAAATCCCGGTCGAGAGGCCGTACCCTGCCATGAGGGCGACCGGCTGCGCTGTCAGGAACAGGAGACGCGACTTCTGCGTCGCCCCGTACAGCGTTGACAGGATCCACAGCAGCGGGATGACGAGGTACCACTGCTGCGGGAGTGTGACCGGGTCCGCGTCGTCCATCGACAGGAGGAAGAGGAGGGCAGCGCCCGTCCCCCCGGTGAGGATGGCGAACAGGAAGGCCGTGGCGTTGTCCAGCGGGTTGCCGGGCAGCATCAGGAGGAGGCCGAGGATGAGCGCCGGGAACGTGACGCCGAACGCGGCGTACGCCGCCGCCCGGGGAACCTCCTCCCGGCCGGTGTACTTCCGAACCAGCATCCCGCCCAGCACCGCGAGCAGGAGGCCCGTACCGATGAGTGAGAACGTCCAGCCGCTGAAGAACTCCGACGCCACCGCCACGGCGTCCGGGAGAACCCGGGTCGACTGGAACGCACCGATCTGCCCGACGATCTGGCCGGCGCGCGCCGCCTGGTTCTCCGCGACCGTCCCCGCGATGACGCCGCCGCCGGACTGGGTCGCCTTGTGGATGAAGGCGAGCGCGTACTCCGCCAGCGCCTGCGAGTACAGCGGCGACAGGAACATCAGGACGCCGCCAAGTGCAGAGAGGCCGGGGATGACGTACCCGAGATGGGCGTCATCGACCACCTCGTACGCCCCGGCAAGATAGCGCGCCCACACGATGCCGAGAACGCCGAGACTGAAGACGAACGGGCCTGATGGGACGCCGAACCGGCTTGGATTAAGGATAGCCGGAAGGAGGTGGCCGACGAGGATGGCCGGGGAGAACGCCGCGAGCAGTCCCTCGATGTCCTCGTCGATGAACGCGACCGGGAACAGTATGACGGGATAGAGGAGGACGAGGAACTTGGCCCCGCCCCACACCGTCAGCGCGATGCCGAGCGCCGCACCGGCAGCGATGCCGGACGGCCAGCTGGTGCGCTTCCACGCGCGCGTCACAAAGTATATGGAGGATATCATCAGGAACGCGGCCAGCGGCTCCTTCTCGAACCATCCCGCGGAGGAGCGGTGGAGGACGGCGGGAGAGGCGGCGAGGAAGAACGCCGCAAGGAGACCGGCGCGGCGGCCGAACATCTCCTTCCCGGCGAAGTACATCGCCACCACCATCAGCGCCCCTGCGATGGCCGGGTACACCTGCGTCCAGGTCAGGAAGTCCATGAACGGGGCGGCGAGCTGGTAGAGGTAGGCCGGGATGAAGATGTCGCCGAGGTTGAAGAGGAACGTGGGGGTGGTGTACGGGAAGTACCGCCACGCGTCGAACAGCGGGAGGCTCCCGCCGGTCGCGATGGCGTGCGACATCCGTGCAATCATGTACGGGTCGAGCGCCTGCAGCCGCTCCATCCCCTGCTTCGGGATGAGACGGATCCACAGCGCGAACCCGAACACGGCGACGAGCGCACCGGCGTACCGCGCGTCAGAGACCAGGTCGCGCGGCGACCGGTCACGGAGCCGTCGCAGCAACTCGGAATCCATGACCGGTTGTGGCCGCTGTCACCTTTAAATTTGTTCGTTCCGGCTTGATTCCTGCTACAGGGGTTTTCACCAGCATGGACGCGTACTCGCTGCGTGGGCTGTTCGACGCCGCGTACTCACGGCCGCGCGCCGCCCTTCTCATCCCGGCGCTGCTGTTCGTCCTCGCCGCCACTGTGCTCGGGTACGGGGCCGCGACCGGTGGTGCGCTCGACAAGGGCATCGACTTCACAGGCGGATCCGAGATACAGATCCCTGTGACAGGGGACGCGACGGCGGACGAGGTCGAGGCCGTGTTCGGCCCCGAGGCGTCGGCCCGGGTGATGACCGGCGGGGGGACGCGGTGGGTGCTGGTGGAGACCCCGGAGACATACGAGCAGGCGGAGGTCGAGCAGATGCTGGACGACGCCGGTATCGCATACACCGCCGGGCAGCTCGGCATCCGCAGCCTCGGCGCCGCCGTCGGCTCGGCGTTCTTCCGCGAGGCACAGATGTGGGCGGGCGTGGCGCTCCTCATCATGTCCGCCGTCATCTTCGTGGCGTTCCGCAGCCTCATCCCGTCCCTCGCCGTCATCTTCGCAGCGGTGACCGACATGCTGGTGGCGCTCGCCGGGATGTCGCTGACAGGGATCGACCTCACGCTGGGGTCGCTCGCCGCGCTCCTGATGCTGCTCGGGTATTCCGTCGATACGGACATCCTGCTGTCGACGCGGGTGCTGAAGCAGCGGGAGGGCGACCTGAAGGAGCGCATCTGGAGCTCCATCCTGACCGGGTCGACCATGAGCATCGCCGCAATCGCCGCCTTCACCGCGCTCTACCTCGTGTCGCCGGCGTCGACGCTGGACCAGATCGCGGCCGTCCTCATCATCGGGCTTACCGCCGACCTGCCGATCACCTGGCTCGGAAACGCGTTCATCCTGAAATGGTACGTGGAGCGTGGCTGAGATGGAGTGGGACAGGCTGAAGCGGGACTGGCGGATGTGGCTGCTCGTGCTGTCGCTGCTGGTATCGTTCGCACTCATATTCAACCCGGCCAACCCCTACAACACGGAGGACGGGACGGTCAAGCTCAACACGAATATCAAGCAGGGGCTGGACCTGCAGGGCGGCGCCCGCGTCCTCATCAAACCGGTGCCGGAGGACGGGCAGGTGACGGACGACACCATCGACCAGATCATCCGGACGCTCCGCACCCGCATCAGCGCCTTCGGGCTGCAGGAGATGGATATCCGGCCGGTGAACGTGGGCGGGGAGCGGCACGTCCAGATCGAGCTGGCCGGGGCGAACACGTCCGACCTGACGGAGCTCATCAACCGGACCGGCCGGTTCGAGGCCCGCATCCCGTTCACCGTCGCCGACGGCACCACGTTCGACCTCGGGAAGCGGTCGTACACCGCGGAGCTCGAGGGGCGGCGCCTCACCGTCGGGAACGAGACCGTCGAACGGGGCGGGACGTTCAACCTGAGCAGCGGGCCACGCACCATCACGTTCACGTATACTAATCATACGGAGGACGGCGCAGTCATCTCACCGCTCGCGTTCTCCGGCGAGGACGTGCTCGGGGTCGGCATCAACCCGCGTACATCCGGCGTCCAGCCGAGCGGCGACGGCTGGCAGTTCCAGTTCCAGGTGTCAACGACAGAGGCCGCGGCGAAGCGGGTGCGGGATATCGCGCAGGCGCTCGGCGGCCAGGGCCGGTACCTGACCGACCCCGTCACGCAGGAGAACGCCAAGCTCGTGCTGCTGCTCGACGGGAGCCGGGTCAGCGCGTTGAACATCCGTGGCTCGTTCCAGGACTCGCTCGTCCAGCAGCCCGTCATCACCGGCGGCGCGCAGAGCCGGAAGGCCGCCCTCACCGAGATGAACCAGCTGAAGTCCGTGCTGAAGAGCGGGGCGCTGCCCGTCCCCATCGAGGTCGTGCAGACGACACGGGTGTCGCCGACGCTGGGGCAGCGCTTCCTGCAGACCGCGGTCACCGCCATCATCGTCGCCATCCTGGCGGTCGCGGGGGTCATCTTCCTGCGGTACCGGGACCCGAAGATCGTCCTCCCGCTCACCCTCACCGGGTTCTCCGAGCTGGTGATGATATTCGGGTTCGCCGCGGCCGTGGGGTGGACCATCGACCTCCCCAGCATCGCCGGTATCATCGCCGCGGTGGGGACCGGGGTGGACGACCAGATCATCATCACCGACGAGCGCGGGAAGACGCGGGGGCGGAGCTTCAAGAAGCGGTTCAAGCGCGCGTTCTTCATCATCTTCACGAGCGCCGCGTCCACCATCGGGGCGATGCTCCCGCTGACACGGATCGGTGCCGGCGCCATCACCGGCTTCGCCGTGACGACCATCGTCGGCGTGCTCATCGGTGTGAGCATCACCCGGCCGGCGTACGCCCGCGTCCTGCAGTACATGGACGAGTGACAGCGACGCACACCGGAATCTCCTGAGATCGCTCTGGGCACAAATATGCGTGGTCGAGTCCGTCGAAGAACCGAATTTCGGTTACTGCAGCGACATGATGGCGTCGGCCAGGTCGTCGTGCTCTTCCAGCGCCTTCCGGGCGGCCTCTTCGGAGACATCCGCGCGCTCCATCACGAGCTCGACATCCTCCTGCTGCCCGTCAGCATCGGCGTCGCGCTCCTCGTAGTCGCCCTGGAGCTGGAACATCGTCTGCCCCTGGACCTCCATCCTGTGCAGCTGCGGCGCGTCGAACACGAGCTCGCGGCCGTCCTCGGTCTCGACGGTGACGCGCGCCGCGGCGACCTCCTCCATCTCCATGCCGAGCTGCTGCATCATCTTCTCCATGTTCCCTGGGTCAAACATCGGACTGTGACCTCCATCGCACGCCCAGCTTTAAAATGTGGGCGGCTCCCACTCCGACATCCGAACGTTCGGACCGGTCCCGTGGAACCGGTTCCGGTCCACCGGGCAGATGGAAATCAGCGGGGTGCCTAAATCCCTCGAGGGCGAGAGCGGTGGGATGCTCACAGCGGTGGCCGCGCTCGGCGGTGGGATGGCTGCAGGGATCGTCACCGGGCTCCTCCCTGCGCTCCACCCGAACTCAGTCATCTTCCTGCTCCTGCCGCTGTACTTCGGTGCCGATATCGCCCCGGTGGTGTTCGTCGCGTTCGCGACCGGGGTGAGCACCGTCCACACGTTCGTCAGCTTCGTCCCCGCGGTGTTCGTCGGGGCGCCGGAGGGCGAGACCGCGCTGTCCACCCTGCCCGGCCACGGCCTCCTGCACGAGGGCCGCGGGGTCGAGGCGGTGGAGCGCACAGTCCACGGCGGGCTCGTGGCGGCCCTCCTCGCCGTCGCCGCGCTGCCGGCGCTCCTCTACCTCGTCCCCCTGGTCTACGGCACGGTCGCCTCCCACATGCATCTCGTCCTCCTGCTCCTTCTCGCCGGGCTGGTCGTGACGGAGCGTCGGCCGGGCGCGGCGGCGGGCGTGGTCGTGCTGGCCGGCCTGCTCGGCGTCGGAGCGCTGTCCTCCTCCCTCGCCAACACCCAGTACATCCTCTTCCCCCTGTTCGCCGGCCTGTTCGGGCTTCCCATCATCCTGGAGAGCCTGCGGCAGGGAGGTGGGGTGCCGGCGCAGGGGCGGAGCCTCCCCGTCCCGGCGGGAAGCACGGTGCGCGGCGGGATAGCCGGGTTCGCTGCCGGGGTCGTGGCCGGCTTCCTGCCGGGTGCGGGGTCATCGCAGAGTGTCCTCCTGGTCGACGGTATCGCTGGTATGGAGCGCGACGGGTTCCTGGTGGCGCTGGGCGGGGTGACGACGGCGGACCTGTTCGTGTCGCTGGTCGCGCTCCACGCCATCGGGAACCCGCGGAGCGGTGCTGCGGTCGCGATGCAGCAGGTGCTGCCGCGCGTCGACCTCGGGACGACGCTCCAGGTCGCCGGGATGTGCATGGTCGGGGTGGGAACGGGGGCGCTGGTGACCCGGCGGCTCGCCCGGCGCGCCGCGGCCGGGCTGGCCGCGGTCGACTACGACCGCCTCCTCGCGGCAGTTGCCGTGTTCATCGCCGCCGGCAGCATCGCGCTCGCCGGATCGTTCGGGCTGCTGGTGCTCGCGACGGCGACAGCGACCGGTGCCCTTGCCGGCGAGCTCGGTGTCCGCCGGAGCGACTGCATGGCCGCCCTCATTGTGCCAACCATCCTGCACTACGCCGGCGTGACGCTGCCGCTGCTCTAGCGCGCCACCGGTTCAGAAGGGAATCTCGCGATCCCAGTAGAGCGTGAGCCGGCTGGAGATGCGTGACCGGTTCACGTCGCCCTCCTCCACGAGCCGGTCGAGCCGCTTCTTCGCGGTGTGCCAGTCGATATCGAGCTGCTCCGCGACCTTGTTGGTCGACAGCGGCTGCCCTGCGGATTCCAGGAGAGACCGGACGCGCTCCGTCATACACGACTCCGAACGTTCGGAACCGTTAAAAGAATAACGAGGAGAAGTCGGCCCCCTGACTCCCCTGTTTCGTGTGGAACCTGTTCAGTTAGGGGTGCGGTATGGAACAACTAACATAACACTGTTATTATCTGAAGTGGTGGTAGTATACGGTTCCAGAGGAAATGAAGGGGTGGTGGGGGCGGTTCGGATGCAAACCGATTTAAACATCCGATTCGGATTCGCGCTCACGTCCGGTGTGACGACGCGATGGGTGACGAGCAACTCCAGCAGATGTTCTCGGACTATCTCGAGAAGGAGAGCGTCTTCCGCAGCAAGGACATCCTTGACACCAGCTACAAGCCGGACGAGATACTGCACCGCGACAAGCAGATCGACGAGCTGGCCTCCATCCTCGCCCCGTCACTGAAGGGGGACGACCCGTCCAACCTGTTCGTCTACGGCACCGTCGGCACCGGGAAGTCGCTCTGCGTCCGCCACGTCTCCGACGAGCTACGGGAGGCGGCGGAGAAGTCGGAGGAGGAGCTCAACATCGTCTACATCAACTGCAAGATGAAGAAGGTGGCGGACACCGAGTACCGGCTCGCGGCGCAGCTCGCGAGGGAGATGGGGAGGGATGTCCCCTCAACAGGACTGCCGACGGACGAGGTGTACGACCGGTTCTTCGATGCGCTGGAGGAGGGGGAGGACGACGTGGTCATCATCATCCTGGACGAGATCGATGCGCTCGTGAAGAAGATCGGGGACTCGTTCCTGTACAACCTGACACGGGTGAACGACGACCTGGACGAGACGAAAGTCTCCATCGTCGGCATCTCCAACGACCTGAACTTCACAGACTACATGGATTCGCGTGTGAAGTCGTCGCTGTCCGAGGAGGAGATCATCTTCCCGCCGTACAACGCGCTGGAGCTGAAGGAGATCCTGCTGCAGCGGACGGAGGACGCGTTCCACGACGGCGTGCTCGCGGACGGCGTCATCTCCAAGTGCGCAGCGCTCGCCGCATCCGAGCACGGTGACGCGCGGCGGGCGCTCGACCTGCTCCGCGTCGCGGGCGAGCTCACGGAGCGGTCGAACGAGTCCGAGATCACCATCGAGTTCGTCGACCGGGCGCAGGAGAAGATCGAGAAGGACCGGCTGAAGGAGACCATCCGGTCCCAGCCCAAGCAGTCCAAACTGTTGCTGTACGTCATCCTCCAGCACCATGAGGACGGGGAGAAGCTCGCGACCGGCGACATCTACGCGGAGTACAAGGACTATGCGAACGAGGCCGGCGTCAAGGTACTGACCCAGCGCCGGGTCTCCGACCTCATCGCGGAGCTCGACATGCTCGGTGTGATCAACGGCGAGGTCGTGTCGAAGGGGAGACATGGCCGCACCCGGCAGGTCTCGGTCGACCTGTCGCCGGAGGCACGGCAGGAGATCGAGGACATGCTGGAGGACACACTGTATCTATGAATATCATATGAAGCAGGAGCTGGAGCGGAAAGAGGCGGTGCAGGAGCTGACCGCCGAAGGCTGTATCATCGAGCCGGAGGCGGTGGAGCAGCTGCAGCCGGAGCACGTCGACCGGATCAAGCAGCTGTCGCCTGCACCGATGGTCATCAACGAACGACTCCTCGACAACCTCGACACCAGCGAGATAGCGCTCGACACGTCTG
>JAXINY010000025.1:0-2423 GCA_034190525.1 Asbonarchaeaceae archaeon (SeqCode)
GCGCTCCTCTCCTACACCCCGTCCGCTGTCGTCGTGTCGGCGGTGCTGGTGCTGCTGGCGTCGGTGTTCCCGGACATCGACCACGAGGGCTCGGTGGTGCACAGGAAACTCAAGGCGTTCACCGTCCTGCTCGCCGCGCTCCTCCCCGCCGCCCTGTTCTACCCCCGGCCGCTCCCGATGCTGCTCGGGGCGGTCGCGACCGGCAGCGTCGCCGCGCTCGCGTTCACCTGGCTGAAGCCGCGGCACCGCACCGTCACCCACACGGTCGAGGCCGCCATCAGTTTTGCCGCGGTGGCCGGCGCGGTCTCCCTCGTCGCGTTCGACAGCTTCCTGCCGGCACTCTTCACGTTCGTGGCGTACTACTCCCACGTCGTGCTGGACCGCGTGCTGTAGCAGCGGCTACGCGAGGAGCGACTCGTCGGCGGCGTTCGCCTTCTGGTAGGCGCGGTCGATCATCGCCTCCAGGTGCTCCTGCGGCGGCGGGTACGGCATGGTGCTCATGTCGACGCGCTCGTACCGGTCGTCCGCATCCGGGTCCCACAGGTGGTAGGCGATGACGTACGTGCCGTCGTAGGCGGCGACCACGTTCCGCCGGAGGCCGTCGCTGCCCGTCCAGCCGTGCCGGACGCTGCCGAACCCGGCGTCGGTGTGTTCGGTGCGCTCCGGGGTTTCACCGCCGTATTCGCGGTGCTCGTTCAGGGCGCGCGTCGCCATCACCGCGTCAGCCGCATCGAGAAAGTCCCTGACCGGCCTATCCAGGCTCACGCACCCGCATGTCCGGCCTCGTACATAAATGCAGCGGTGTCACTCGGCCCGGTGGACATCCGCCACGTCCCCGATGGTCTGGCCGCCGCCGTCGCTGCTCCCGCTGGCGTCGGGTGTCTCGGGCGGCGTGCCGTAGATGTCGATGTCGAGCTCGCGCTCGAACTTCCGCGCGAGGTCGCGGTCCGGGGTGAGCTTCCCTGTCTCCACCCGCCGCACCACGGACTCCTTCTCCTTCAGCGCGTCCGCGAGGTCGGCGATGGAGAGCCCGCGGTCCTCCCGTGCGGCCTTCACGGTGTCGTCGTAGCCCGGCAGCACGGTCTCGTCCGGCGTGGAAGGTGTGGTGGAGGAGCTGCTCCGCGACCGCGTCCCGGTGGACGGTGTGGACCGTTCCACCACGTCCCCGACCTCGCGGCAGTCGCTGCACAGGTCCAGCCGCGCGCCTTCCACCCTGGTTTCCTTCAGGTCGTCCTCGGCCCCGCACATCTCGCATCCTGCCATGATGTATCGCCTTCGACGGCGTGTACCATCCATGTTCGCCTCGAGAGTGATAAACGTTCTCCGCCCGTACCAGTGCATGGACCGCGAGCTGGAGGAGTGCCGTGCCGGCGGGTGGAAGGCGCGGTTCGACCCGGACCGGTTCGACGAGATCGCGGACCGCATCCGCTCGAACGCTGACGTGGACGCGGACACGCAGCACATGCTGGTGTGGCACAGCGACGGGGTCAAGTGCTCGTTCGTCCGCAGCTCCGGCGTCCTCATCGTGCGGACCGGGGACCGGGAGGAAGCGCAGGAGATCATCGACGACGTGCTGGCCGGGTAGTGCGCCGCACTGGGGTCTCGCCAGAGAACGACGGTTCAAGCATCTCGAACGGCGTGAGGGATGCGCCGGCCGGGATTTGAGAAACTTGCGTCATCGCCGCGTAGCGGCGGGACCGGCGGAGCCGGTCCGTACTCTACACCGTTCTCGGAGCGAACGGTGTTCGAGCACGAATCCCTGCCGGGAATCGTGCGCTCCCAATTGCTACGGCAATTGCGCCGGCCGTGAACTGACCAAAGTGTTCACTTCGCCTCATGTTCATCAGCTGAGAATGGTGAAGGAGACTTTAAGAAGGCGGCATTTATCGAAGATCCGTGAGATAGTCGGGGACATGATCCGACCTGTCAAGAACGTCGCGGACACCGTCCTTGTGACTCGGATTGATTGACGCGCATTTCCGGTTCTTGTGGTACTGAACCAGTCCGTCCTTATGCAGTTCGTCCAGACCAACGCGTGCCTCACTCCGAAATTCTTCTGAGATGTCGCTCATCAACTGTTCGACCGGCTGGTACTTGCCGCCGAACAGGTTGCGGCGCCACATCTTCGCCAGCATCGATACCTGAAAACGATCATAGCTCATATGTATGTCAACGCATACAACTTCGTATGTCGAAGCTTATAAAAATAAAGAGTTCGTTAGACTCTATAGAACCATGCCACAGCTCAAGAGGAAGCAGGAAGGGATCGAGTACCTCCTCGACGACGTGACGATGAAGATAGTCGACACCCTGCTCGACAACCCCGCCATCCCCTACAACAAGTCGCAGCTGGCGGAGGCCGCGGACGTGTCCCGTGACGCGCTCTACCGAAGGTGGGACACGCTCGTTGAGCGCGGAATCCT
>JAXINY010000025.1:2433-7960 GCA_034190525.1 Asbonarchaeaceae archaeon (SeqCode)
GCGCTGGTCGAATACGGCATCCTGAAGAAGTCGGATGTTGGAGCGAAAGGCTCCTACTGGGAGCTGGACGAGGACTCCGACGTGGTCGAGGCGATCGCCAGAATCCTGCATAGCACCCGGTGATATCCTATGGAATTAAGCTCCGTCTACGTCGGCGTGGAGGATATGGAGCGCGCCCTGAACTTCTACCGTAAACTGTTTGGAGCGGAACCGGTGCAGGAGGAGGAACGCTTTTCGATGTTTGACGTTGGCGGCATCCACTTCGGCCTGTATAATGCGTCGTATGACGGTGAAGAACTGGAGTTCGGTAATAACTGTGTCCCTGATTTGGAGGTGGATGATATCGATGCCACCTATCAGAGGATTCAGGCGTTCGCGCCTGAAATCGATGATGAACTATTTGAGACGGAGGATCACATTCTCTTCCAGTTCAAGGATACGGAAGGCAACACGATCGAGGTTTTCTCAGAAAAATAGCGTTTGATAGCTAATGGCCGGAAAAAGGTGCATTGAACAGTCTGGTCAATGCGCCGGCCGGGATTTGAACCCGGGTCGCCAGCGTGCTCCTCGCCGCAGGCGAGACCTCCGGAGGAGGTCCGTATCACACCGTTCCTCCGGAACGGTGTTCGAGCACGCGTTCCCGCCGGGAACGGTGCGACTGTCAACTGCTACGGCAGTTGGGAGGCTGGAGTCTTGGCCAGGCTGGACCACCGGCGCCTGTGTGTGCGGCGGCGCCGAACTCTTTTACAGGTAGTGCGTCACCCCCGGAACCGTTATTAACGCGGCCCGCCACCTATCTGGCAGGCCGATGGTGCGCGATGACCGCGGGAGGTGGCGGCGGTGAGCAAGGGCGTGTCTGTCCCGCTCGCGCTCGTCATCCTCTCCCTCATCCTGGTTGCGACCGCGCTCGCGGTGCTGCTGGGCACCGGCGGCGGTATCGAGGGATTCTTCAAGTTCCAGACCGAGCGCCTCTCCACGGAGCGCTGCCAGCACCGGCTGCAGGAGGTGGAGCGCGGCGAGCGGCCGCCGGGAGAGATCGGCCAGAAGTGCCGGTCAACGGTCAGCGACCAGCGGTGGCAGCAGATCCAGGAGTCCTACGAGGAGGCGACGTCGGAGTAGCGCAGCGTCAGACCTGCTCCGCGTCCGCCAGTCCCTGTTCCACCATCGCGTCGATGTCGAACCGCTCCTCTATGTTCGCGATCTCCTCGACGGTGCCGTGGGTCTCGGGGTGGTCCACCATCGCCGCGCACTGCACCCCGCCCTGCGTCGAGATACTGTAGGTGCCGGCGTCCCGCGCGATGTCCTCGATCTCCACCTTGTCCAGCCCGATGAGCGGGCGGTGCACCGGCCGGTCGGCCGCGTCCCCGGTGACGGCGACGTTGTCCAGGGTCTGGGAGGCGACCTGGCCGAGGGACTCCCCGGTCAGCAGCGCGCCCGCGCCGCGCTCCCGCGCCAGCGCGTCCGCGGTCCGCAGCATCATCCGCCGCGAGAACAGGCAGCTGTACCGTGCCTCCCGCTCGTCCACCGCGTCCAGGAACCGCTCCTGCACGAACCCGTGCGGCACCACCGTCGTCGGGATGGCGGTGTCGTGCACCTCCTCCAGCTGCTCCACCGTCGCCACCGCTGTTTCAACGTCCTCCGCGTCGGTGAACGGGGCGAGGTCGAACACGACCGCGTCCACGGCGTGGCCGTTCCGCAGCATCATGTGCATCGCGGCCGGCGAGTCGATGCCGCCCGAGTTCAGCGCCACCAATTCCATCGCAATTAGTTATTTAAGCCGGAATCGTTAAATAAGCCGTAAATCTTTCCGTATCCGAGGGCCTGGAATAGAGGGAAAACATGACGGATGGTGACACGGGACGACGGCGTTCTATCGTTCTCCTTACAGTGACGTTTCTCCTCCTCTCCACCTTCGCGGTCTCCATCGCCGCCAACAACGTGGACCTCACGCCGGACTACAGCCAGAGCGGCGAGCAAATCTCCGTCTTCAACGTCACGCTGAACCAGACCGGTGGCTCTCCGGGCGGTCACAATCTCACCGCTCTTACGCTCAACTTCACCGGCAGTAACTCTACGGTCGTTTCGAGTCTGGTAAAAAACGTCACAGTAGAAGATGACGGGGGTACGCGTTTCGGCTACAACAGGACGCCGTCCCTGTGGCAGGCCAGTGGAGATGGACTCCTGTTCAATATCTCTAACGAGAACGATAACGTTGACGATATCACAGCGAACCACACCAATCTGACGGTTGATGTCCACATCAAGAGCGGTGCGGCCAGCGGCGACTCCATAAACCTTACTCTTACCAGTATATACAGCACGAATCTTACGGCGTGGCCCAACCTCCCGTTTGTCCCCGGCGGGAGCACCGTCGTCGACGATATCCCGCCGAACGGCACGAACGATGTCAACCTCACGACAGCGAACTTCACATCGCTCAACTACGACTCGCCGCTCGTCCAGCGCGTCATGGCGTCGACCGGCGTGGGACTGAACTGGAGCGGATACGACTTCGGAACGGAGCTGAACGACAGCCTTTCCGGCGTTGACAGTATCGAGATCTTTGTGAGGAACCGCTCCTTCAACGCCTCCAGCCAGAAGGTTAACTCCGACTGGACGGACTGGTACTCGCTGAACGGCTCCATCCAGGCAGGGATGGGTGCCGCCAACAACACGACGACAGGCCTCTCCAGCAACTACCAGTACGAGTTCAATCTCACGGTGAACGATACCTTGGGGAACACGAACTGGTCAGCGTCAAACCTCGTCAACGTCACGCTGGACACGACCCCGCCGGAGATGGCGCTGGAGGCGGACGGATCCAATATCACCACGCCGTACAATTGGACAAACAGATCCAGCCTCTCACCGTCAATCAATATAACCGATGTTTCCGGCCTCTATGGGTGGCCGCATCAGAACTATTCGACCAACTACGTCAATCTGACGTTCTGGAACGCCACCTCCCAAGGAACCAACCAGACGTATACGAACGTCTCCCTCATTCCCAGTTCGAATGCATCGGAAATCCGAGTGGAATCAGTGGAGAGTTTTGACCTGATTCAGGACGCGACAGTATACAATGTAACTATCAACGCAACAGACCTCAGCGGGAACACTGGAGTGTTCAACTGGACGTTCACTACAGACTTCACGAAGCCGGACTCGGTAAGCGTTGCAAGCACCGCCGGAAAGAAGGGGAACGGTTGGTGGCGGGACAGGGTGTACGTCAGCCTCTCCTGCTCCGACAGCGCCGCCAGCTCGAACTCGGGCGTTGCGGATGCGGCCGCGTTCCGCGGAGGGACGCGGCGTACACCGTGGAACAGCAGCCTGAATGTCACCCTCACGAACCACGGGGAGCACACCTACGACTTCGCGTGCCGCGACGTTGCCGGGAACGTGAACAGTTCGTTCAACAAGACGTACAGCATCGACGGCCATGCCCCGACCGTCGCCAGCGATGTCGAGGAAACATACGACAATACGGATCTCTCGTTCACGTACTGGGTGAACCTGACGCACAACGAGACCACAGAATCCGGGCTCGACACCGGGGCGAGCGCGTTCAACCTGACCGACAGCAATGGGGAGCAACCGGTCGGCTCCACCAGCGTGACCTGGAACGGGCAGAACATCCGGGTCGACATCTCCGACCTGTCATACGACACCGGGTACGACCTCCACTACACGCTTATCGACAACGTCGACCACAACACCTCGACAACTGGATACGGCGGGAACACGGCAGCGCTCGAGTTCGATACGAAGGAGGAAAGCTCCGATTCCGGCGGCGGTGGAAGCAGCGGCGGAAGCGGTGGAGGAGGCGGAGGCAGCGGAAGCGGCACGACCCTGCAGAGTTCGATGGCGCTGCAGTCCGTCCCCGGATCGGTATCGGTGAACCAGGGCGCGAACACGACATTCCAGTTCACGCTGGAGAACGACGGCGATACAACGCTCAACGGGATCGATGTCAGCATCGAGGCCTCCGGCATCACCGTGGAGGCGGACCCGTCCACGCTGTCACTCGGGCCGGGCGGAACAAATACGGTAACCGCTTCCGTATCGGTGCCAGCGGATGCGACAACTGGTATCTACGAGGCCACGATCAACGCGACGGCGGACGACGGCACCTCCACCACGGCGACGGTGGACATCGAGGTCCTGGTCGCCGGCACGCAGGTCAACATCCAGGACACGCCCGGCGACATCAGCGTGCCGCAGGGCAACGAGTCCACGGTCACGTTCACGGTGAAGAACAGCGGGGACACGACCGCGTCCGCCAACTTCTCCTTCACCGTGCTCAACACGAGCATCGACACCACGCCCGCGTCCGCGGACATCGGCTCCGGCGACCGGCAGACCGTCGACGCGACGGTCGCACCGACGAACACGACCGGCGTCGGCGTGTACACCGGGACGTTCACCGTGGCGTACGACGGTGACTCCGCGTCCGCGTCCATCGACGTCAAGGTGCAACCCGATACCGAGGCGGAGCAGAGCGCTATCAATACGAGCATCCAGGAGCTCGAGCAGACGTTCGAGCGCAGCCGCGGGACGATGAACCAGAGCACCGCGGCCGAGGTGCAGGGCCTGATATCGCAGGCCAACACCGCGCTCGACCGCGGTGACTACGCCACCGCCGCCCAGCTCCAGGACCGCATCGAGCAGAAGCTCGAGACCGGCGGGGGTGGCGGCGGTGGCAGTCTCCCGCTCATCCCCATCGCCGCCGGCGTCATCATCCTCGCAATCCTCGGGTTCGTGGCCTACCTGGTGCTGCCGGAGTCGCACCAGGAGGCCGGGAAGCAGACCGTGAAGCGGACCGGGGAGCAGGCGAAGGACACGTGGAGCGAGATGGGCCCGGTCCGGCCGTCGAAGTCCGGCGACGAGTACGAGTACGGGCAGGACTCCGCGCTGGACAGGGTGAAAGACGTGGTCGGCGGCGCGGTCGCGAGCATCGCCGCCGCGCTCGGGAGCATCACGGATCGCGGCGGTGGCGAGGACGAGGGGCTGCGGGAGGCGGTCCAGGAGCAGCAGGACGCCGAGACGCCGGACAGCCCGGAGCCCGAGGACGAGCTGACCGGGGACGACTTCGACTACGACTTCACCGAGCGGTGAGCGAGTTCTCCAGAGAACAGGAGCAGGCGGCGGTCAGTTGAGGCGGACGGACTCCAGGTTCGGCGGTGCCTCGGTGTCCACGTTGTATATCTTGTGGAGGGACGAGGACAGGTCGAAGGAGACGTTCTTCTCCCCGTGGTTCGTGATGATCTTCTGCGGCTTGTTCGGCAGGTTGCCGACGTAGTTGATGAGCTGCTGCCGGTCGCTGTGCGCCGAGAACCCGGAGACCGTCGTCACGTCCAGGTTGATGGACACGTTCTTCCCGCTCGGCAGCTCCACCGACCGGGCGCCGCTCTGGATCTGGTCCCCGAGGCTGCCCGGGGCCTGGTAGCCGACGAACATCAGCCGGTTGTCCGACTCGCCGGCCAGGTGCTCCACGTAGGAGAGGATGGGGCCGCCGGTCATCATGCCG
>JAXINY010000142.1:0-2733 GCA_034190525.1 Asbonarchaeaceae archaeon (SeqCode)
CGTGGCTGTCTTCCACCGGCGAATCATCGTCGCGGTCCGGCCGCTCCTCCGGTGGCGGCACCTCGCCCTCGGGGTAGTCCTCCCCGATCCATATCTTCCCGTACACGTGCTGGTCCTCGAGGTCGGCGTACTCGCCGGCGACGTACTTCAGGGTGCGGTCGAAGTCGTCCCGGTCCAGGCCGCGGTACGGGTACGCCTGCCGCACCGCGTCGTACGCCTCCGTCACGTTCCACTTCCGGTTGCACGCCATCCCCACGATGTGCTGCGCGAGCACGTCCAGCGGTGCCTCGGGGATGCGCACCCGGTCCAGGTCCTCGTCCTTCGCCGCCCGCATCATCACGGTGCACTCGAGCGCGTCGTCCCTATCCATCACGAGGACGCGGCCCTTCGCCTCTTCGCCGACCTGGTGCCCGCTCCGCCCGATGCGCTGGATGGCGCGGGACACGCCCTTGGGGCTGGACAGCTGCAGCACCAGGTCGACGTACCCGATGTCGATGCCGAGCTCGAGCGAGGTGGAGGTGACCGCGACATCGAGGGAGCCCTCCTTGAGCGCCTCCTCCACCTCCAGCCGCTTCTCCCGCGACATGGACGAGTGGTGCGCCCCGATATTGTCCCCGTATTCATCGGGCCACCGGTTCTTCAGGTTCTTCACCACGCGCTCCGTCGCCGCTCTCGTGTTCGTGAATATCAGCGTCGTGGTGTGGTCCTGCACCTCCTCGTGGATGCGGCGGTACATGTTCCCGTTGATGACGTCCGGGTCGGTGTGGATGAGATCGTCCACAGGGGACAGCACCTCGAGGTCGATGTCCTTCGAGTCTGCGGTGTCCACGATTGTGCAGCCTCTCGGCTCCCCGTTGCCGTCGTACCCGACCAGGAACTCGGCGATCTCGTCGATCGGGGCCTGCGTCGCCGACAGGCCGATGCGCGTCGGGTCCGTGTCGGCGAACTGCTGCAGCCGCTCCAGCGACAGGGAGAGGTGGGTGCCGCGCTTCCCGTCGCTCAGCGAGTGGATCTCGTCCGTGATGATGTACTCCACCTCCTTCAGCTTCTCCCGGAACTTCGGCGCGTTCAGCACGATGCCGAGCGTCTCCGGCGTCGTGATGAGGATGTGCGGCGGCGTCTCCAGCATCTTCGACTTCTCCGCGTCCGGCGTGTCCCCCGACCTGACGGCGCTCCGCACCTCGGGCACGTCGTACCCCTGCGCCTCGGCCTCCTCCCTGATCTCCTCCAGCGGTACCTCAAGGTTGCGCTGGATGTCGTTGCCGAGCGCGCGCAGCGGGGAGACGTACAGGCAGTAGACGCGGTCCTCCAGCTCGCCCTGGTCACCCTTCAGGAACAGCTCGTTCAGGATGGAGAGGAACGCGGACAGGGTCTTCCCGGAGCCCGTCGGCGCCGAGATAAGCGAGTTCTCGCCCTTGTGGATGAGCTGGAACGAATGCCGCTGCGGCGGGGTCAGCTCCTCGAACCGGTCGTTGAACCAGTCCGTCACGTACGGCTCGAAGTCGTCCGGCAGCGTGTCGTCGGCGTGCGCCTCGTCGACGAACTCGATGTCGCCCATGAACTGAACGCCGCCGGTGAACTTTAAAAGGAGGCTGTTCAGCGCTGTCGACGCTGTTCTTCCTGCTTCCCGGTGCGGCGGCCGCGCGTCCGGATGCGGTGGACGACCGTCCCGTAGATGCCGCCGAGCAGGCCGACCGGGAACTTCAGGATGTACACGAGGGACACGACGGCGAGCGCGATGGCCGCGAGGACCGGGGCTGTCGGGGCTGTCACGGTCTCGATGATGGGGGCGGTCCGGGACCGGATGATCTCCTCCTCAACGCCGCCGCGGGCCTGCAGCTGCGACTCGATCTGCTGCTGCGCTGCGGTGCTGAGCTGGTCCGGTATCTGCTGCCGGGACTGGTCGAACGCTGTCCGGAGCACCTGCCGCTGCTGGTCGGAGAACGTGCCGTCCTGCGCGACCGCCTGGAACACGGCCTCCTCCGTCGCCACGATGCTCTGCTCGGACACGTTGCGGGCAATCTGCACCGCCGCCCTCGAAACCTGGCTGGACGGGCTGGAACCGCCGGAGAGATCGACGAACTCGGTGGCCGTCTCCACCGTGACGGCGGTCAGGTTGCCCCGCACCTCGCCCCGGATTGTGGCCGAGGAGCTGTACGCGTATGCGGCGGAGATACCGAGGACGAGCGCCATGACGGTGATGAGGGCGGTTGACGCCTTGAAGAACGTCCAGAACTCGTTGTCCCCGTGGTACACGCTGCGCGCCTTGTACGACACGAGGAGCATGCCGAGCACCAGGCCGATGCTGACGCCTGCGAACGTGGCGCCGAGCACTGCGAGCGGGAGCGTCACCATGGCGGCGAACGCCTCCGGCCGGAACTCGTGCCGTGACACGGCCGCGATGTACGCCGCGGGCAGCGGCAGCAGGAGCGCGACCGGGACGAGCGCGGTGGCGAGCGAGACGATGTCGCCGGCGATGACGGTGCCGATATCGAGTTTGACGACGAACAGTGGCAGCATCGCCACCAGCGACAGGGCGGCTGTCACAGCGGCGGTCTGCAGGTCGACGCGCTCCAGCAGGTCCATGCCGTCAGGTTGGCGCTCCCCGTATTAAAAGGTGTCAGATGAACCCGAGCTCTGCCCGCGCCTGGCCGCGTTCCAGGCGGCAGAACAACGTCGCCCTCCGATGGAGGGCTCCCCGCGCCTCCGGCGCGGAACCTAGATGAACCCGAG
>JAXINY010000142.1:2743-7803 GCA_034190525.1 Asbonarchaeaceae archaeon (SeqCode)
GTATTAAAAGGTGTCAGATGAACCCGAGCTCGGCGCGTGCCTCCTCGCTCATCCTGTCCTGGTTCCACGGCGGGTCGAACGTCAGCTCGACCTCGACATCCTCCGGCGCGACACCGTCCAGTTCGGAGACGTGCTTCGTGACCTCCTCCCGGAACACCCCCTGCAGCGGGCACCCCGGACTGGTCAGCGTCATCAAGACGTGGACTCCGCCGTCCTCCGTTTCCGGCGTGATCTCGTACACCAGTCCGAGGTCGACGATGTTGATACCGAGCTCCGGGTCGATGACCTCCCGGAGCTGCTCCCGGACCTCGTCCTCGGTCGGCATACCCGGCGGTCGGCGCGGAAACCTTAAGGAAGTTCGCCGCGCGGCTATGCGCCGACGAACCGTGCGTACACCTGCTTCGCCTGCTCCGGGCTGTCCGCCTCCACCAGCATCCGGCCGTCCCGGAACACGGTGAACTGTTCGCCCCCGTCGAACCGGAGCAGGTGCTCGTTCTGCGTGACCGCGCCCAGCCCCTCCAGCTCCGCCGCGAGCGCGTCGAGATCGACCGCCCCGGACTCCGGCCGGACCTGGTACTGGTCCTCGCCGCACACCTGCGTCGTCCCGGTCCCGGCCGCCCCGGACAGGTGCGGGCGCTCCCCCTCGCCGCATACCGGACAGTCGGGGCGGCGCGCCACGTCCAGCGTCCGGGACCGGTCCGCGGCAAGGTCGACCCGCGCCATTCCGCCGTCGACATCGCCGGCGAGGATGTCGATGGCGGCGGCCACCCCGAGCGACGCAGCAGCACCGGCCGCGGCGGGGGATATCCCGGCGGTCTCGCAGGTCGGCAGGGCGGCGCCGTCCACGTCCCCGACCGCGCACCGGAAGCACGCGGTCTCGCCGGGGACGACCGGCATCGCGGTGCCGCGCCGGCCGAGCGCCGCCACGTGCACCCATGGAACGTCCTGCGCGCAGCTCCACTCGTTGATGAGCTGCCTGGTCGTGATGTTGTCCGTCCCGTCCAGCACGAGGTCAGCACCCGCCAGATGCTCGTCAACGGTGCGGTGGTTCACGTCCGCCACCGCCGCGTCAACCTCGATTTCAGGAGTGGTGGCGGCCAGCCGCTGCGCGGCCGCGACCGCCTTCGGCAGCCCCTCCTCCACGTCCTCCGCGGTGTAGAGCGCGGACGTGGCGAGGTTCGGCCGTTCGAGATAATCGCGGTCAACTATGTGGAGGTCGCAGCCGAGCCCCGCCAGCTGCTCCAGCATCCGGGAACCGGTCGCACCCGCGCCGACGACGGCGATGGTGGCGTCGCGGACCGCGCCGGTATCGGTGTCGAGCCGGTCCACCCGGTCGTAGTACATGGGGGGAGGGGTCGGCCCGAAAGGTTTATCAGTTTCCCCGGCGCCGTTGAAGCTGTGAATTCTCATGGCTGAAGACCTGGACGCGGAACGACTGGACGAGATCATGGACAGCGGGGAAACCTGGGTCATCGACTTCTGGGCGGAGTGGTGCGGTCCGTGCAAGCAGATGGCGCCCATCGTCGAGGAGCTGTCCGGGGAGCTCGACGACGTCCACATCGGCAAGATCGACGTGGACGAGCACCAGGACCTCGCCACCGAGTACGGCGTCCGCAGCATCCCGACGTTCATGGTCGTCGCGGACGGCGAGGAGGTCGACCGGACGATGGGAGCGATGTCCAAGGACGAGTTCCGGGACTGGATCGAGGACAACAGCTAACCGCGGCGCGTCCGGACACCCGACACGGCATCGCTGCCGATATCGGCGAGCAGGTACACCCAGACCAGCTGGAGCGTCCAGCGTCCGACCTCGAACAGAGCGGCGGCACCGTCCTGCCCCACGACGCCGCGGTACGCGAGTGCGGCCGCGGACACCGCTCCCGCTCCCACCCTCATCGGGAGGGTGAGGAGGCCGCCGACCGGGCCGGCACCGTGGCTGATCTCAACCGTCGAGAGCGCCGCGAGCACCGCAGCCCCGGAAATGACCCTGTACTCTGCCACCGCCCAGCGCCGAAGATTCTTGACCTGCCACAGTTTCCTTCTGTAAACCCTGTATACAGGAAGCAGCAGGACCGCCGCTATCAGGAGCCGCGGCAGGGCGGCGAGTGACGGACCGGCGTTCGCTCTCATCAGCATCCCCGCAGCAAGCAGGAGCAGCACGGCGCTCCCCGCCGCAGCGGCAGTCCAGACCAGCACGCGGTACAGACGGTGTTCGGTGCTGGCCGTCATGGCAGGAGTCCCGACGCGATCGCGTAGAATGGAGTGAAAATAGGTGCAACGAATCCTTCCATCGCCGCCGCCGGTCCTGGACCGAGCACCCGGAACACCGCGACGAGATAGTAGAGGGCGACTGCAACCATGACGGCGCCGCTGACGCGGTTTATACCGGTCCTGTACCGGGTCACCGTTCCGATGACCGCCCTGCTGTACTGCATCGACACGAGCGAGAACCCGAGGAGCGGCGCCCCGATACCCAGACCGAACGCGAGGAAGCTGCCGATGTTCAGGAGCGGTGTCTCGATGAAGCCCAGCGACCGGGCGAAGAACGCGGCGATGAAACCGGGATTGCACGGGAGTACGAGGACGCCGAAGACGAACCCGAAGCCGTACGCGTCGCGGAGCGGGGAGCCGAGGGACGGCGGCTGGATGGACGGGACCGCCCGCTCGGCATCGACATCGAGCAGGAGGCCGATCCCGACGAGGCCGAGCAGGGCGAACGCTGCCGGGCCGACGGTAGTGGTCACCCCTGTCAGCGAGACCTGGAGGATGGTGGTGAAGAGGATGCCGACGAGGAGCATGAACGTGATGACGCCTGCGACGACGGCGGCGCCGACGAGGGCGTAGGTCCGCCGGTCCTCCTCGCCCGTGAACTGGGTGGCGAGGTAGGACAGGAACCCGGGATACAGCGGGAGGACGCACGCAGCCGTCAGCGGTGTCAGGAGGCCGATGACGAACGATACGCCGAGCTCTGCGAGCACTCCCATGTCAGCACCTCTGGTCGACCATGTCCTGCAGCGTCGAGGCCGTCTTCACCCCGTCAGGGAGCCGTTGTGCGGTCCCGTCCGGGCAGACCACGACCATCGGCGCCAGCGGTGCGTTCAGGATGGACCTGCCGAACTCGTCCACCAGCGACCGTGTGAACGCGGCCGGTGCGACCACGTACCGCCAGTCGAACCCGTGCCGCTCGATGTGGTTCCGGACCTTCTGGGCGTCCTCGTTGGGATCGATATCGATGGAGACGGAGACGATGTCGTCGCCGACCTGCCCGTGCAGTTCCTTGAGCTCCTCCTGCTGCCGCGTGCACGTCGGGCACCAGACCGCGAAGCTCTCCAGCAGCACCGGCCGGTCGAATCCCGCTATGGTGAACGTCTCCCCGGTCCGCACATCCGTGAGCTGGACGGTCCGCCACCCCTCCGACCCGTTCATGGCGTCTGCCGCTGCCGGGCCGCCGGTCCGCGGCGTCCCACCGCCGACGAGTGCGACGCCGATTGCAGCGGCGGCGAGCACGCCCGCCGCCAGGTATCGTCTATCCATCGCCCGCCCCCCGGCCGTAGATGCTGGTCTCCGGGTGGAAGCTGCTCCACGCGAACCAGAAGAATCCATGGGAGTTGAGCTGCTCCAGCTGCTCTCCCCTGTGCGGGCCTTCCTGTGCCTCGCCCGTGAAGCTCCACCGGTCGCCGTTCTCATCGACCAGTTCGCCGCCCTCCATCGCGAACGTCATGCCCGTTCCATCGACGGTCCGGTCGAAGACGCGGATGCCGCCACTCTCCTGATCCTCCACGACGAGGACCGGGAGACCGCCGACCCTGTCGTTGATGACATCCACCTGCCGGATGTCGTCCTCGATGTATGCCGTGGATGCGTTCCCGGCCGCCACGCCGTACACGAGCTCCTTCGCGTGGAGCCGGTCATCGACGTCGTCCACGCCGAACCCGACCCGGTCGCTGCGCTGGAATGAGGTGTACGGGTTGCTGCCGTACCGCCGCGGCGAGTATATCCCGGTCTTCCGTGACAGCACGACCGTGCCGGGGTGGCTGTCCCGCCACTCTCCCCACGTCGTGATCACCGAGCTCACCAGATCCAGCTCCGCCGGCACCTGTGGCCCCACGATGGCCTCCCCCTCGATCTGGCTCCAGTACGTCTCCGTCCGCCGGTCGTACATCACCAGGTTCGCGTTGTACAGCTTCCCCGAGACACCGAACTCCGTCGGCTCCCCGTCAACGATGCGCCTGTACACGAGGCCGGACCGGCACAGCGGGCAGTAGGTCACCGCGACCGGTGTCCCCGCTATCCGGTCGTTCACGATCTCGTGGACGTTCAGGATGCGGAACGGGTAGGCCTTCGCCTCTCCCCCCAGCTCCAGCCCGATGACGAGATCCCGGTCGTCCAGCCAGGCCGCCTCCTCCGCGCGCTGGAACGACGGAGAGTCGATGGACGGGATGCAGTCCATCCCGGGACAGCCCTGCACCAGCTTCGACGGATGGACGGTGTACTTCCGACCATCATCGGTGACGTTGTAGGCAGCTGCCTCTGCCGACTCGGTGTCTCCGTTCTCCTGCGTCTCCGGTGTGCCGCTCATCGAGACTGTTACCGCGACAAGGCCTATCGCCGCGAGGACGATAGCTGCATATACCGGGTTCACGGGTAGTACTTGAGCGTCGCGCATTTTATTCTTGCTATCGCCGGCGCCGCCGGAAAAGAGAGAAAAACCGGCCGATCCGGGCGGTCACACCTGCTCCGCCTTGTCCCGGATGGCCTCTGCAGGGACGTCCTTGTCGTGCGCCTCCTGGCCGTGTTGCTGGGCGTGATCGACAAGTTCATCCTCGTCCTCGGATTCGATGGCGAAGCCGCAGGCCTGGCACTCGAAGCGCTGTTGTCGATTCATAGTCCTGTCAGCAGCCATACACCGGAGGTACTTAAACGCCTGCGTTACCGATCCGTAACCGGAGTTTATCAGGAGATGCGAGACATGTCGTCCGTCGCCGAGTCCATGTAGACCAGATGAATGAACGGCTGCTGCTTCCCGTTCGGGAGTGTGAACGCGGTCGGTGTCGGCTCCT
>JAXINY010000032.1:0-7630 GCA_034190525.1 Asbonarchaeaceae archaeon (SeqCode)
TGACTGGCTAGGGATCGAATACGACGAGATCATCTACAAGTCCGACCGGCTCGACCTGTTCTACGACTACGCGGAGCGGTTCCTGGAGGAGGGGTGGGCGTACGTGTGCGAGTGCGACGCGGAGACGCTCAGGGAGAACCGGGAGGACGGTGTGGCGTGCGACCACCGGGAGCAGAGCACGGAGGAGAACCTCGAGAAGTGGCAGGGGATGCTGGACGGTGAGTACGCGGAGGGTGAGGCCGCGGTCCGGCTGAAGACGGATATGCAGGCGGACGACCCCGCGTTCCGGGACCGCGTGCTGCTGCGGGTCGCGGAGCTGGACCATCCACGGGTCGGGGAGGAGTACAGGGTCTGGCCGATGCTCGAGTTCTCCTGGGCGATCGACGACCACGAGCTCGGCATCACCCACATCATCCGCGGGAAGGACCTGGTGATGGAGGACCGGATGGAGCGGTACATGTGGGACCTGCTCGACTGGGAGGAACCGGAGATCCTGCACCACGGCCTGCTCGGCATCGAGGGCATCCAGCTATCCACATCGACATCGCGGCAGAAGATCGACAGCGGGGAGTACGACGGCTGGGAAGATCCGCGGACATGGTCGCTGCGGTCGCTGCGGCGGCGCGGGTTCGAACCGGACGCGATCCGGAACTTCGTCCTGGAGTTCGGCATGTCGGAGAACGACGTGTCCGTCCCGGTCGACACGCTGTACACAGAGAACCGGAAGCTTGTTGACGACGACGCGGACCGGTACTTCTTCGTCGAGGAGCCGGTGGAGCTGGAAGTCACCGGGCTGCCGGAGGATATCGCGGCGGAGATCCCGCGCCACCCCGAGCACGACCGCGGCACCCGCACCGTCGACATCGACGCGGACGACGGGACCGCGACGGTCTACATCGAGCGCAGCGACCTCGATGACGGGTTCCTCCGGCTGAAGGACCTGTGCAACGTGGAGATCGAGGACGGTGCCGCGGCGTTCCACTCCGTTGACCACACCGAGGCGCTGGACCGGGATGCGGACATCGTGCAGTGGGTGCCGGACGACGGACAGCGGTGCCGGGTGACGATGCCGGACGGCGACGTGGTCGAGGGCGTGTGCGAGCCCGGGCCGCCGCAGGAGCTGGTCCAGTTCGTCCGGTTCGGGTTCGTGAACGTCGTCTCATCCGGCGAACCGGTGGAGGCGTACTACACGCACCCGTAGCACGCTGCAAGATATAAAAGGCGGCGCGCGAAAGGGGCTGGATATGGGCGTGCTGGACGACATTCTCGGCGGCGACGAGGATGGCGAGCGGGAGGAGCGGCAGGAGAGCATCGACAGGATACGCGAGAAGGTGCAGGGGGAGCGCGGCCGCCGGGAGCCGGACCGTTCCCGGAGCGCGCCGGAACCACCGATAACCCCGGACGAGCTGGAGACGGGCGGCGGGGAGGCGCCGGAGCCGCCGCGGCAGCGGGAGGAGCGCGGCCGCGACGCCGGGCCGGAGCGGTCCGGACGGGGCGGGCAGCCGCAGCCCGCGGAGCGGCGCGACACCCGGCAGCCGTCCGGCGGGGACACGGCACCGCAGCGCCAGCCGCAGACGCGGCGGGAGGAGCAGCAGGACGAGGATGACCGTGATACCCGGCGGTCCCCGCGCGGGGAGCCGTCCGAGGGGCCGACGCACGATGACGTGCCGGAGCCGCCGGAGCTGAAGGACCTGGACGTGCCGGACATCGAGAAGGGCCCGCTGTTCATCACCGTGGACAAGTTCCGGGACGCGCTCCGCGCCATCTCCGACATGCGGCGGGTGGCGGCGGACATGGAGGACTACATCGGGTCGATGGAGGGGACGCTGCAGGAGGACCGGGAGACCGAGGAGGGTATCCGGCAGATCCTGGACGAGGCCGAGGACGACACCGAGCGGCTGAAGGACATCGTCAGCCCGTGAACCCGGCGGAATCGCGCTCTCCCGCGGCCACGGTTCCTTTATAAGATTAATACCGCACCGTTTCTGCAGCCGATGACATCCGATAGAGGTGTAAAACGATGAGCTACGTCGAGTTCGATGTCCCGCAGTCCCTCGCCGATTCCGCGTACAACGCGGTGGAGAAGGCGCGCGACACGGGAGCGATACGGAAAGGAGCAAACGAAGTGACGAAGGCCGTGGAACGCGGGAGTGCGGACCTCGTCATCATCGCGGAGGACGTTGACCCGCCGGAGATCGTGATGCACCTGCCGGCGCTGTGCAGCGAGAAGGGCATCCCCTACACGTACGTCCCGGAGAAGGAGGAGCTCGGTCTCGCCGCCGGCCTGAACGTGCAGACGACGGCGGTCGCGGTCACGGACGCGGGCTCCGCGGACGGGGACATCGACGACATCGCCGCGAAAGTCGACGAGCTGTGATACCGATGGCTGTTCCAGCGCAGGTCGTCCAGGTGCTCGGTGAGCAGGGCCACCGCGGCGTCAAGAAGGTGCGGTGCAAGATCACCGAGGGCCACGACGAGGGCAAGATCCTGGTGCGGGATGTGATGGGCCCGGTCCGGGAGGACGATGTCCTGATGCTGGAAGAGACCGAGATGGAGTGACAGGGAGGGTACGATGCCTGAATGCGATTACTGTGGTGACGACCTGCCGCGGACCGCGGGCAAGCTGTTCGTCCGGTCCGACGGCTCCCGGTTCCACTTCTGCTCGTCCAAGTGCGAGAAGAACTGGGAGAAGGACCGGAACCTCGAGTACGCCGATAACTGACAGGTTTTAAAGTCTTCTCCGCCGTTCCCGGTGCATGCCAACGCGCCAGCCCATCGTCTCCGTCCTCGGCCACGTGGATGCGGGGAAGACAACGCTGCTCGACTTCATCCGCGGAAGCGTCGTCGCGGAGCAGGAGTCCGGCGGTATCACGCAGATGATCGACGCGACCGCCGTCCCCATCGACGAGATCCAGGAGACGTGCGGCCCGTTGCTCGACCAGCTTGACACGGACCTCGACATCCCGGGGCTGCTGTTCATCGACACGCCCGGCCACGCCGCGTTCTCCTCGCTGCGGCGGCGCGGCGGCTCCCTGTCGGACATCGCCGTCCTCGTGGTGGACGTGAACGACGGCATCCAGCCGCAGACCCGGGAGGCCATCGACATCCTGGAGGCGTCGAACACGCCGTTCGTGGTGGCGCTGAACAAGGTCGACACCGTGTCGGGGTGGGAGAAGCAGGACGACTGCGTGGTGGCGAGCTACCGCCAGCAGCCGGACAGGGTGCAGCAGCGGCTGGACGATATCATATACGACCTGATGGCGGAGTTCTCCGACCGCGGGTTCACGGTCGACCGGTACGACCGGGTGGACGACTTCCAGCAGAAGATCGGCGTCGTCCCCCTGTCCGCGGAGACCGGGGAGGGCGTCCCGGACCTGCTGATGGCCATCGCCGGCCTGTCCCAGCGGTTCCTCGCCGACCGGCTCGCGGTCGAGGATGGCGAGGGCCAGGGGACGGTGCTGGAGGTGAACGAGGTGAAGGGGTTCGGCACCACCATCGACGTCATCGTGTCCGACGGCACCGTCCGGTCGGACGACCGGCTCGTGGTCGGGACGGCGGACGGCGCGGTCGAGACCCGTGTGAAGTCGCTGCTGGAGCCCGAGCCGCTGACCGAGATGCGGGGGCGGGACAGCTTCCAGGAGATCGACGCGGTCTCCGCGGCCGCGGGGGTGAAGATCTCCGCGCCCGACCTGGAGCACGTCGTCGCCGGTGCGCCGGTGCGCGCGGTCCCGCAGGACGGCGACATCGCGGCCGCGCGGGCCGAGGTGGAGGAGGAGCTGGCGTCGTTCGAGATCCAGACCGCGGACGAGGGCCTCGTAGTCCGCGCCGACTCCCTCGGCAGCCTTGAGGCGCTGACAGACACGCTCGCGGAGCACGACATCCCTGTGCGACGCGCCGCGGTGGGGAAGGTGAAGAAGCAGGACGTGGTGGAGGCGGAGAACGCTGACGGGGAGCATCGCGCCGTGCTCGCGTTCAACACCGGTATCACAGAGGCGGCGGAGCGGGCGCTGGCGGAGACGGACATCCGCGCCTTCCGGAGCGATGTCATCTACCAGCTGGTGGAGGACTACGAGGCCTGGGTCGCCGAGCTACAGGAGACGCGGCGGGAGGCGGTGCTGGACGAGATAACGCGGCCAGCGAAGCTCCGCATCCTTCCGGACCACGTGTTCCGCCAGTCCGACCCCGCCGTGGTCGGGGTGGAGGTGCGGGAGGGCGTGCTGAACGCGGGCTCCGGGCTGATGGACGAGAGCGGGGAGCGGGTCGGCCGCGCGAAGTCCATCCAGGACGAGGGGGAGAGCATCGGGCAGGCGGTGAAGGGGGACGAGGTCGCGGTCTCCATCACCGGGGTGACGGTCGGCCGCCAGATCGAGGAGGGACAGGAGCTGCTGACCGATATCCCGGGGAAGGACTACCGCATCATCCAGGAGATGGAGGACGAGTTCTCCGCCGGCGAGCTCCGGCTGCTCGAGGACATCGTGGAGCTGAAGGACGCGCAGGACCCGCGGTGGAAGCTGGAGTGACCTGTCCTATCCCTGCAGCGCCGCCGCGAACAGTGCCGCGCCCGTGACCGCCCCGAGCACGTGCTTCATCGACACATCGAGGAGGAGCACGGGGAGCGCGACGACCGGGAGCTCGAGGGAGAACAGCAGCACCGCGAGCCCGAGCGCGGCGGCGCCCAGCAGGAAGGCGAGGACGGTCTTCAGCATGCAACCGGCCGAACAGGCAACACTAAAAAACGTTATCGTTCAGTGACAACTCATGAACGTTGCGATGGGTGCGATGGCGGGCGCGACCGTCCTCGCCATCTACCTCGCTGCCGTCCTGCAGTACGGCGGCGCGGTCGCCGCCACCAACCACCTGACATGGATCCTCGGACTGGCCGTGCTGGGCGCTGCCGGCGGCATCCTCGGCAGCTCCCTGCTCTAGCCGAGGAGGTCGTTCAGCGTCCCCTTGACAGCGGGGTCGATGATGACGACGAGGGAGTCCCCCTCCTCCAGCCGCAGCCGGTCGCGGGGCCGGAGCACGTCCTCGTCCCGGAGCACGGCCGAGAACTCGACGTCGTCCACCGGGAACCCCTTCATCTCCCGGACCTCGTCGATGCGCAGCCCCTCCATCCGGGAGCCCTCGCGGATGATGAGCTCCAGGATCTCCTTGCCGGCCCCGATGTTCGCAATCTTCACCATCGCGGGGTGCTCGATGGCGGAGATGAACTCGCCGTACACGATGTCCGTGTACTCGATGGTGTTGACCTCGAGGATGTTGTAGATATCCCTGTAGTCCGGGTTCTCCAGGCGCGTCACGACCTTCGGCACCCCGTACTTCTTCCCGAGCATCGACACGACCATGTTCCTGTTGTCATCCTCCAGCGTCGTCACCAGGACGTCGGCCTTCGATATCCCGGCGTCCTCGAGCACCGACAGCTTGGTCGGTTCGCCGTTGACCACCGTCGCCGCGGAGTCCGAGTAGGTCCGCTCCGCCGCCTCCTCGTCCTCCTCGATCACGACCAGATCGTGGTTCTTCGACAGGTCCTGGATGAGCTTCCGGGAGATGGTGTTGACACCGACGAGGATGACGTACATGCCACACGACGGTTCGGCCGAGCCGCATTTATACCTAAGGGAGGACAGGCAGCACCGGTCTCACTCCGCCTGGCAGGTCCCGGTCACCGAGTAGCTGCCCTGGTTCGGGAACTCGAACTCGATCTCGTA
The DNA here is from genome assembly GCA_034190525.1 of Asbonarchaeaceae archaeon (SeqCode). Taxonomy (GTDB): domain Archaea; phylum Nanohalarchaeota; class Nanosalinia; order Nanosalinales; family Nanohalalkaliarchaeaceae; genus JALIDP01. Next base: position 5,709 of record JAXINY010000032.1, read on the forward strand.
CTCGTCCCCGTTGACGAACGTGAAGGCTGTGATGGCGCTCTCCCCGTTCAGGCTGCCCCACGTGTCACCGGCGTTGATCTCGTCGTCGCTCGCGGTGTACTCGGTCGTCGCCCACAGGTTGCCGTTGGAGACGTTGTACTGGTACACCGTCACCGCGGAGGCATCGATGGCCTGGTCCCCGGTATTGGAGAACAGGTAGTCAAGCCGGCCGTTATCCGCATCGCACTGGATGTCGCGGACCGTCAGCTCGGTGTTGAGCTGCTGCTCGGCCTCCTGCTGCTGGCCGCTGATGATGCCCTGCGTCCAGATGTAGGCAGCACCCGCCGCCGCGACCGTCATCATCAGCAGGAGCACCATCGCGACGACCGGCGTGATACCCTTCCGCATACCGTATTACCTCCCCAGTATCGTATATAAAAGGTGAGGTCGGCCGCTGCGTCACGCGAACTTCTGCACGAGGCGGATGTTGAGGATGCCGAGCAGCGGCAGCATCTCGAGCCGGCCCGCCAGCATCCCCACCATCAGGGATATCTTGACGAGGGGGTGGAGCGAGGTCAGCTCGGCCTGCGGGATGAACGTGGGGCCCATCGTCCCGACCGCAGAGGTCATCAGCTGCACGGACTCGGTGATGCTGTACGGGGACAGCCATACCGTTACCGCGCCGCCGAGGGCGATGGCGCCCAGCCACATCAGCAGGATGGCGGCCACCTGCAGGATCTCCTCGTCCCGGACGATGCGGCCGCCGACGGTGACCGGGTTGACGACGGTGCGGGGGATGCCGACGGACTTCACCTGCTGCACCGCCAGCTTCAGCATGATACCGAGCCGCATCATCTTGAACCCGCCGGTCGTCGAGCCGAGGGAGCCGCCGACGAACATCATCAGGAGGAAGACGAACCGGGAGAGATCCGGGAACGCCCCCAGCGGCTTCAGCCCGAACCCGGCCGAGCTGATGACGGAGGAGGCGTGGAACCCTGCAGTCGAGGCCGCGCCGATGGGTGAGATGCCCTGCGCGAGGACGAGGTCGGCGGCGATGACGAGGAACGCGAGGGTGGTGATGCCCAGGTACAGGCGGAACTCGAAGTCGCCGAGCATCCGCCGCACATTCCCCTGCAGCACGCTGTAGATGAGGAGGAAGTTGGTGCCGCCGAGGAACATGAACAGGGTGAGCGTCGCCCGCGCCCCGGGATTCATCAGCGCGGCGAGATCCGGCACCGTCGAGAAGCCGCCGGTCGGCATCGTCGCAAGGGCGTGCGTGACGGCGTGGAACGCGGGAAAGTCGAAGTGGTACAGGAGCACCATCAGCACGGCGGTCAGCACGATGTACACGTACCACAGCGACTTGATGGCGTTGAACAGCGACGCCCTGATGTTGCCGCCGGACATGGTGTTGGCCTCGGTCGCCGCCAGCTGCCGCGCCACGCCACCCGACTCCACGAGGACGGCGACGAAGAAGGTGAGGATGCCGAGGCCGCCGACCCACTGCATGAACGACCGCCAGAACAGGACGGAGCGGGGCAGGTCCAGGGACGTGAAGATAGACATGCCGGTCGTGGTCATCCCTGACATCGCCTCGAAGTACGCGTCGATGAAGGATACGTCCGCGATGCCTGCGAACGGGACAGCGGCGAGGCCGACGGCGAGCAGCCACGCCACCGTCGCCGTGACCATCGCCTCAACCGCCTCCGGCGTCCCGTCCTCACCGACGGTGGACAGCAGCCAGCCGAGCACGATGGCGGCGAACTTGCTGCGGCCCGCCGTCCGGCGCGACATGAACCGCGACACGACGAGGACTCCCACGACGAACACCAGGTTCATCCCGAGCCACGGGCCGAGCGCACGGAGCGACCGCAACGCGGCCTTGCGCTCGTCCGCCGGCGCCCGTTCGAGGCCGGCACGTGCGGCGGCGAGCCTGTCGTCGA
>JAXINY010000046.1:0-7608 GCA_034190525.1 Asbonarchaeaceae archaeon (SeqCode)
CAGCACCCGTTCATCGAGATATCCGCGAAGGAGGGTGAAAACATCGAGAAACTCTACGAAGAGATCACCCACCGGCTGAGCTAGGATGGACGGCATCCCCATCGAGTTCGTCGCAAAGTCGCGGCTGCAGGACAAGGAGTTCGACGAGAAGCTCGACCTCATCCTGGACGAGGTGCGGGACGGCAAGATCCTGGTGCTGGAGGAGTCGCTGTCACCGCAGGAGGAGGGCCGACTCATCCAGGGCGCGATGGAGCGCATCGGGGAGGACTTCCCGGGCATCGAGTTCTCGAAGATGGAGGGTCACGAGGACATGTTCGACCGGGCCATCAACAACATCTACCAGGTGGTCGGCCGGGAGCGGCGGCGCGGCCTCACCATCGTCGGAAACTCCGAGGTCATGGAGGAGGTGGAGAAGCAGGAGGACTCGGTCTCCCTGCTGGCCACGGAAGGGGAGGAGTAACGGACGATGCCGCATCGCTGCATGAACTGCGGGGAGGAGTACGAGGAGGACGACGACGCGCTCATCGAGGGCTGCGAGGAGTGCGGCTCCACCCTGTTCCTCTACGACCAGGACGGGGAGGCGGAGGAGATGGACGCGGAGGAGCTGCAGGAGGAGAAGCAGTCGGTGATGGACGAGATCGACAAGTTCCTCCGGGACGTGAAGAGCCGGGTGACCCCCGCGGAGGACTTCACGTTCGACCTGCAGTCCATCACGGTCGAGGAGGACGGCGTGTACGAGATCGACGTCCGCAAGCTCCTCGAGGAGGTGCCGCTCATCGTCGAGATCAGCGACGGCGAGTACCGGCTGCACCTCGCGTCCGTGTTCAGCCAGGGGAAGGAGAAGGGGCTGCGGCTGCAGGACCTGGACATGGACGAGGAGATGAAGGAGAAGATACGGGAGAACGCGTCGCGTAACTGATTTAATGCTCGCCTCCCCCGTCACGTCCATGCCGATACAGTGGCTCGATGACGCCGGCGAGGAGCGGGAGGTCGGACGGAAGGCTTCTTCACTTGCAGCGGCCGACGACGCCGGGCTGGACGTGCCGCGCGGGTTCGTCGTGACCGCCCCGACGTTCGAGGAGTTCGTGCAGGAGAACGGGCTGGAGCGCCGCATCCAGCGCATCCTCGACGGGGCGGACCGGGCAGACCCGGGCAGCGTCCGTGACGCCGCGGACCGCATCCGGTCGCTGATCGAGGCGGAGGACGTGTCGGACGCGGTCCGGGAGGAGATCGAGGAGGCGTACGAGAAGATCAACATGAGCGAGGAGGTGCGGAGCGCCGGGGAGGAGGCGGTCGACCTTGTCGGCGGGCAGCGCGAGACGGAGTTCGTCGCGGTGCGGAGCTCGCCGACGGGGGCGCGCATCCCCGGCGCGCACCACACGGCATTGAACGTGAACGGGAAGGACGCGGTGATGGACGCCATCAAGGAGTGCTGGGCATCCCTGTACGCCGCGGAGGCGCTCAGCATGGAGGAGCACGTGGGGGACATCCACTCCATGGCGGTCATCGTGCAGCGGATGGTGGAGCCGGACGTGTCGGGGGCGGCGTACAGCAGCGAGCCGGTCGGCGGCGAGGACGCCGTCGTGGAGAGCGTCTGGGGCCTTGGAACGGCGCTCAGCGGCGGCGCGACCGTTCCGGACCGGTACCGGCTGGGCGAGCACGGCGACGTGCGGGAGGAGGACATCGCGACGAAAGGATGGAAGATCGTGCGCGACCCGACCTCGGGCAAGAACCTGAAGCAGCGGGTCGCCGGGAACAAGCGGAGCTCGCGGACGCTGGACCGCGGCGACCTCGGGAACGTGATGGAGGCCGTGCGGACGGCCGGGAGCGTGGTGGACGGCGACGTGAAGCTGTCGTTCGCCATCGGGCGGAACGGTGTGCACGTCCTCGACGTGGAGCGCGTCACCGCCGCCCGCGGCGAGGCGGGAGCGGGGGACGGGGTGGTGACGGGGAGCGGCGCCGCACCGGGCCGGGCGACGGGCGAGGTCTCCATCGTGTACAGCGACACGGACATCGGCAGCGTCGGGCAGGACGACATCCTTGCCGCTGTGACGCCGGAGGAGCGGCTGGCACCGGTGCTTGACAGGGCGGCCGCGGTGGTGGCGGACCAGGGCGGGCTGTCCACCAACCTCGCTGCGCTCGCCCGTGCGCTCGACATGCCCTGCGTGGTCGGGACGGGAAGCGCGACGGACATGCTGACCGCGGGCGAGACCGTGACCGTTGACGGTGCCGCGGGGACGGTGTCGGAAGGCCGCGGGGAGGAGCCACCGGCGCAGGCACCGGCGGAGACCACGGCGGCGGAGGCGGCCGCTGCCACGCCGGACCTGCTGACCGCGACCCGGGTCAAGGTGCTGAACTCGGTCGCGCCGGGGGCGGAGGGCGCGGTCATCCCGGACTACCTCAATCCACGGCGCGCCGAGCAGGTCGCGGACGAGTACCAGCCGGAGCAGGTGTGGGTGCGGACCGATGACCGGGAGGGACTGCGCGACAACCTCGGCGTCCTCGCGGAGCGACCGGGCGACGGCGGGACCGGCATCGTGCTCGGGTCGTACGGGAACGTGATGCGCGCCGGGGAGCTGCTGGACGAGGGCGCGGAGTTCCTCGGTATCGACGTGCCGGCGCTGGAGCAGGACGGCGGCCGCGAGGCGCTGCTGAACGCGGTGGAGAAGATCGGTGAGGAGGGGCGGGACGCGGAGACCGCGGTGCTGCTGGCGGAGACTGACCCGGAGTGCATCGAGACCGCGGTGGAGAGTGGCATCGACACCGTCGCCGTGCCGGAGGGCGAGGTGGAGCGGGCGCGGCGCGCCGTGGCGCGGGCGGAGCGCGGGTTCATGCTGGACCGGCTGCGCGACCACCGGTAGCCTCTTTTTAAAACTCGCGCGGGTGCTGCACCGCATGGACATCGACGCGGCGCTGCAGCAGGTCGATACCGGGGGGTACGAGACCGTGGGCGTGCAGGGGCCCGCCGGCCTGAAGCAGGAGATGATGGATATCGCGGACCGGCTGCGGGAGCGCGGCGTGGAACCGGTCCTCGTGGCGGAGGCGACGTTCGGTGGCTGCGACCTTGCGGACCACAAGGTTGAGGAGCTCGGGGGCGAGGCGCTCATCCACCTCGGCCACTCCCCGTTCTACCTCGGCGAGCACGAGGTCGACGGCGAGAACATCGAGGTGCTGCACGTCCCGTACCGGCTGGACCGCGACTTCATCCCCATCCTCGAGGACCACGCGGACATCATCGAGGAGGACCGCATCGGGGTGGTGACGACGGCGCAGCACATGGAGCAGGTGGACGACGTCATCACCTGGCTGGAGGAGCACGGGTTCGACCCGGTGAAGGGCGAGACCGGATCCCGCGTGAAGAACCAGGGCCAGGTGCTGGGCTGCGACGCCGGTGCGGCGCTGTCCATCCGGGACGAGGTGGACGCGTTCCTGTACGTCGGGTCGGGCCGGTTCCACCCGGAGCAGATCGCGAAGCACGGCACAACGTACGTGCTCGACCCGGTGCAGACCGCTATCTACGAGCTGGAGGATGCGCTGACGCAGGAGGAGTACCTGCAGCAGCAGTACGCCCGCGTCCTGAACCACAGGGATGCGGAGAAGTGGGGGGTCATCGCCACCATCAAGGAGCAGAACCCCGAGCCGGTGGTGGAGCACGTGAAGAACACGCTGGAGGAGCACGGGAAGGACGTGTACGTGTTCGTCGGCGACCGCATCGCGGAGGGCGACTTCAACGGGTTCGGCATCGATATCTTCGTGAACACCGCGTGCCCGCGGATGGTGGACGACTTCGAGGACTTCACCCTCGTCAACCCCGAGGCGCTGAACGCGCTGGACAGGATCGAAGACTAGGGCCGCGCGGCCTCCATCTCTTCCACCCCCGGCATCTCGTCGTCAGGGGCGGTGGCGTGCAGCACCGCTTCCGCGGCGCGGTGGTACACCGGGTCACCGGCCTGGTACACGGTCACCGGGTCTTCGGCGGGCGCGGCCCCGTCCGGCTCCAGCCGCGGCGTGTCGTCGCCGTAGCAGTTGCGGCGGCGGAGCGCCCCGGCCATGACGAACGGAGAGAGCGCCTGCCGCCAGTCCCTGTCCGGGAACTCCTCGTCGAGATAGGCCGCCGGCACCGCGGCCTCCGTGTCGGCTGGCGCGGCGGCGAGGAGGTCGCAGACGTGGCGGTACACCGCAGAATCGGTGCCGCGCGCCGCCAGAACGTCGAGGCCGTCCTCCCGCTGCCGCGGCCCGTTGAACCGGCCGCCGGCGAGGTGGTAGGTGCCGTCGCCGTTCCGGGCGACGTGGCCGCGCCGCTCCAGGTCGCGCAGCGTGTCGTTGACAGGGTTCTGGCCGTTGAGACGGGCGGCGTCCGACAGCTCGTCGTAGGTGAACGCGTCGGTCGCCATGCCGTAGCCGAGGATGCGGAGCGTTTCGTCGTCGCTGTTGAGAAGGATGTCGTCTGCCTCAGGGTCGTGGTCCATCTGGTGCGCCCTGAGATTAGAATCTTCGAGTGCTGGCTATAAAAACCTGTGGGCGGCCTGTCCCGGGTCACTCCTCGCCCAGGATGTCGTCCAGCTCGTCGGACGCCTCGCCGCGGGTCATCTCGTCGATGTCGTCCTCCTCGTAGCCGTGGTCGAGCAGGATCTCGCGCTGCTTATCGGACACGTCCTTGGACCGCCACTCCTCCTCGCCGCCGCTGCTCTCGCTCGCGTCCGGCAGGTAGCCGCGGCGCTGCTCCCCGATCTGCTCGGTGCGGCGGTCCCGGCCGATCTCCGCGAGCACGGCCTCCGTCAATTCGGCCGCTTCCTCCGCGTCCATGTCCTCCCCGAGCTGGTTGTAGACGTAGCGGGCCGTCGCGGTCCACCGCTCGACATCCTGCGAGACCATACGCACGGCTCCGTCTCAAGACTTAAATCAGCGACGGCTGCATACACGGCCATGGACAAGACGCGGCTACAGCAGTTGCTGTCCCGACTCGACCCGGTGGACGACCCGGACGCGGAGCTCGAACAGTACGCCACCCCGCCCGACATCGCGGCGGACGTGCTGCACCGGATGCGGCTGGATGGTGCGCTCGACGGACAGGTGGTGGACCTCGGCTGCGGGAACGGCATCTTCACCATCGGCGCGGCACTGCTGGGCGCGGACGCAGTCGGCATCGACGTGGACGGGGACGCGGTCGCGACCGCGCGCGCCAACCTGGAGCGGGTCAGCGATGCGGTCACGGACGCTGGCGGCGGCGCGGAGTTCGCGGTGGACGACGTGCGGGATGCCGGGATCGATGCGGACGCGGCCGTGACCAACCCGCCGTTCGGCCTGCAGCGGTCGGACGCGAACCTGGCGGTGCTGGAGGCCGCGTTCGATGCCGCACCGGTCGTGTACGCGCTGCTGCACCGGGCCGAGGAGCCGGGGGAGACGCGGGCGTTTCTGGAGCGGTTCGCGGCGGAGCACGGGTTCGACGCCGCAGTGGTCGCAGGGTACGACTTCCCATTGCCGCGGCGGTTCGCCCACCACGCGCAGGAGAAGAAGTATATAAAAGTGGACCTGTACCGGTTTACGCGTGACGATGGACGCTGACGTGCGCGAGGAGGGCGGCAAGACCATCATCTCCCCGTCCGAGCGGAACCACACCCTGATGACGCTGCTGAAGCGGGCGGTGTGGGAGGCGGACGGCCGCGCCGGGTACAACCGCGGCCACCCGTACGAGGGTGACACGGGGGAGCTCGTGGTCGAGGCCGACGACGTCGCGGGCACGGTCGCGGATGCCATCGACCACGCGCGGAGCGAGCTGGACGAGTTCCGCGACGCGTTCGAGAGCGCGTAACACGTTCTACAGCTTCCCGATCTCTTCCTGCCTGAGTGCATGCCGCACGAACAGGTAGACGAGGAGCGCGACGATGAGGAAGTCGAGGACCGCGCCGATGAAGTGGCCGATACCGAACTCCACCCCGGCCACGGCATAGGTCGCGGTGCGCCACCCCTCGCCGGGGAGGACGACGCCGACTACCGGCATCACGAGGTCGTCGACCAGCGCGTTCACGAGGTCCTTGACCGCGGTGCCGATGACGACGGCGAGCGCGAGCGCGACGATGCCGTACTCCTTCATGAACCGGAGGAAGTCATCGAACACTGCTACAGGCGGCAGTTCGGTGGCACGGGTTATTAATGTTGGCGATGCGATGCTGTCTCCATGCGGACGGTGAAGCCGGAGGCGCGGCTGGTCGGTATCGACGACGCGCCGTTCGAGTTCGAGGACGAGGCGACGACGCTCGTCGGCACGGTGTTCCGCGGCGGCGACTACCTGGAGGCGGTGCTGATGGACGAGGTGACGGTGGACGGCCTGGACGCGACCGACACCATCACCGGCATGGTGACGGAGGGACGGCACGCGGAGCAGGTGCAGGCGGTGCTGCTGGACGGTATCACGGTTGCAGGGTTCAACGTCGTCGACCTGGAGCGGCTGGCCGCGGACGCGGACGTGCCCGTGGTGGCGGTCAGCCGGACCGAGCCGGGCAGCGACGGGATGGAACGGGGCCTGGAAAACGTTGACCGGGCGGCGGAGCGGCGCGCCCGCATCGACGCGGCCGGGGCAGCGCTGCAGCACGGGACCGGTGCGGGGACGGTCCACTTCCAGTACGCGGGGACGGACGAGGCGACGGCCCGGGAGCTGCTCGACGTGGCGACGGTGCGCGGGCAGCTGCCGGAGCCCATCCGGGTCTCCCACCTCATCGGCGCGGCCCTCGAGCACGGGGCGTCGCGGGGCGGTGCGTGACCATGGACCTGGCGGAGCGGCTGTGGAGCGAGGCAGCCTTCGTCGCGGTCGCGCTGCTGCTCGCGTACGGCATCTACCAGACCGCGGGCGTCGCGCTGAACACCGGGACCCCGGTGGTGGCGGTGACGTCGGGGTCGATGGAGCCGGCGCTGCACCGCGGTGACATGGTGGTGGTGCAGGGCGAGCGGTGGGCGGACATCGAGACCGGCGAGGTGGTGGTGTTCCGTGTGGAGGGGAATCCCGTTCCCGTCGTGCACCGTGTAGTGACGAAGAACGCGACCGCGCTGCAGACGCAGGGCGACGCGCTCGACTTCCAGCACCCGTTCGAGAAGCATATCACGCAGGAGCAGGTGCTGGGGACGCGGGTCGCGACCATCCCGCTGCTCGGGTACGTGAAGCTGGTGCCGACCTGCCTGTACCTGGAGCTGCAGCACGATACCGTGCCGCAGACGCTCTGCCCGTAGCCACTTTTTAAGTATTCGGCGCGTCGTCCGTGCCATGCAGCTGCTCGACCGGTTCGACATCGTGGCGCCGTACCCGGCGGTGTACGACACGCGGACCGACGCGGTGGTCGTCGCGGACCTGCACCTCGGGCTGGAGGCGCTGATGGCGGATGGCGGCGTGTACATGCCGAAGTTCCAGCTGGGGGAGGTGCTGGACGACCTGGACGCCATCCTGGACGAGACCGGTGCGTCGCGGCTCATCGTGCTCGGGGATGTGAAGCACGAGTTCTCGGAGACGAGCCGCGGGGAGCGGGAGGAGGTGCAGGAGCTGCTGGACGCGGTGACCGAACGGGTGGAGGAGGTGCTGCTGGTGAAGGGGAACCACGACAACTACCTCATCTACGC
>JAXINY010000143.1:0-4263 GCA_034190525.1 Asbonarchaeaceae archaeon (SeqCode)
ATCTCCGCATCCTCCCGGCCCGCCCGGAAGACTATATCGCAAAGTTTGCCGGCGACCTGAAGCTGTCCGGCGAGGTCCAGGCCCGCGCCCGCAAGATCATCGAACAGGCGCGCGAGGAGGACCTCCTCTCCGGCAAGGGCCCCACCGGCGTCGCCGCCGCCGCGCTGTACATCGCCGCGGTGATGGAGGACGAGAAGCGGACGCAGCGCGAGGTCGCGGACACCGTCGGCGTCACCGAGGTCACCATCCGCAACCGGTACAAGGAGTTCGCGGACGAGCTGGGGCTGGCCGAGGAGATCGACAGCATGGACGACTAGGACGGCAGACGGTAGCCGCCGTCCGCTTCCTCCACCATCCCCTCTTCGACAAGTTCTGCGAGGAGCTCGTCCAGGCTGTACTCGTCCGGCAGGTCCAGCGCGTCCGCCAGCTCCGCCTCCGCCATCACCCCGTCCATCAGCAGCTTCAGCACCTGCGCCCGGTACGACCGCCAGGAGCCCTCGAACTCCGACTGGGACTGGACCTCGGGCGTGTCAAAGTTCTTCCGCTGGAACGCGGTGCAGTCCGGGCGGAGCGGGCATTCGCGGCACCGCGGCGTCCCGTCCACGCAGACCTGCGACCCGAGCTCCATCACGGCGTTGTTCCACACGCGGCTCTTCCCGGCCGGGAACAGCTCGCGGTGCACCGCCCGCAGCTCGTCATCGCTTGCAGGGCCGTGGAACCGGTACAGGAGGCGCCGCACGTTCGTGTCGAACACCGGGCCGCCGCTGTTGAACGCGAAGGACGCGACAGCGTTCGCGGTGTAGTCGCCGACACCCTGCAGCTCCTTCAGCTCCTCGACCTCGCTCGGGAACTCGCCGTCGAACTCCTCGACGACCTGCTCCGCGGCCTGCTTCAGGTACTTCGCCCGGTTGTTGTACCCGAGGCCGTCCCACAGCTCGAGCACGTCCGCCAGCGGCGCGTCGGCGAGGTCCTCGACGGTCGGGAACCGGTCGAGGAACGCCTCCCACTTCGGCACCACGCGCGACACCTGGGTCTGCTGGAGCATGATCTCCGACACGAGCACCTCGTACGGGTCGTCGGTCTCGCGCCACGGTAACTCCCGCCTGTTCTCCCGGTACCAGTCGAGCACCTCCTCCTGAAGCGTTTCCACCTCCATACGTCCATGATAGCGATTCCAATCTTTAAGCGCGGTGTGACCCGATGGGGAACTGACTTGAAGGAGGGCCGCCCATCGTCCATGCATGGAGTTCCCGGAGCTGGTGGACGGCGTCGAGGTGTACTGGCTCGGCCACGCCGCGGTCAAGCTCGTGGACTCGGACGACCAGGCGTTCTACATCGACCCGTGGAGCGAGGTGATGCACGAGGCCGACGAGCACCCCGCGGCGGACATCATCGTGGCGACGCACGACCACCGCGACCACTTCGACGTGAAGGCGATACAGGCGGTGAAGAAGCCCGGCACGATGCTGGTGTGCACGGAGGAGTCCGTCGAGCAGGTGCCGGAGGACGTGAGCCACAAGGTGATCGCACCGGACCGGTCGGTGACGGTGCACGGGAAGCGCATCCGCGGCGTGCCGGCGTACAACGTGGACAAGTTCCGGGAGGCCGGTGTGCCGTACCACGAGGAGGGGTTCGGCGTGGGCGTCGTGTTCGACGTGGACGGTGTAACGGTGTACCACGCCGGCGACACCGACCCCATCCCGGCGATGGCGGAGCTGCCCGACATCGACCTGGCGTTCCTCCCGGTCGGCGGGACCTACACGATGGACCAGGACGAGGCGGTGGAGGCGGTGCAGATGGTCCAGCCGGAGCGCGTCGCGCCCATCCACTACGGCACCATCGACGGCACGGCGGCGGACGTGGACCGGTTCGCCGACGACGTCCGGGAGCAAACGGACGCGGAGCCAGTGGTGCTGGAGCGGCAGGTGCCATGACGGAGACCGCGACGTTCGCCGGCGGCTGCTTCTGGTGCATCGAGGCCGTGTTCAAGCAGGTTGACGGCGTCGTCGACACGACGGTCGGCTACGCCGGCGGCGACGTTCCGGACCCGTCGTACGACGAGGTGTGCAGCGGCGGCACCGGGCACGCGGAGGCGGTGCAGGTGGAGTACGACCCGGACGAGGTGTCGTACCGGGAGCTGCTGGACGTGTTCTTCCGCGTGCACGACCCGACCACGGCGGACCGCGAGGGCCCGGACGTCGGCAGCCAGTACCGGTCCGCGGTGTTCTACCACAGCGAGGAGCAGGAGGCAGCGGTCGAGGCGGCGATCGAGGAGCTGGCGGCGGAGCTCGACGACCCGGTGGTGACGGAGGTGGAGCCGCTGGACGCGTTCCACCCGGCGGCGGAGGAGCACCAGGACTACTACGAGAAGCACCCGGACCGGCCGTACTGCCGGATGCACATCGCCCCGAAGCTGGAGGCGGTCCGGTAGCTGGCGTCAATCACGCGAGCTCCACCTCCCTGTCGACCACGTCCCGCAGCGTCTCCATGATACCGGCCTCGAGCTCCGCGATATCGTCCTCGAGTTCATCGCGCCGGCGCTGTAGCTCTGTCCGGCGTTCACGCTCCGCCCGCAGGTCCTCCTGCAGGTCATCCAGCCGGGCGGTCAGCTCGTCCTCCCGGGCGGGGGCGGGGTGGCCGTCGAGCTCCTCCTCGAGCGCGTCGATGCGGTCGGACAGGTCGGTGAGCGTGGCGCGGTACTCGGCGATGTCCCGGAACCGGTCGGCACCGGCGGCGAACCGGTCCGCCTGCCGCTCCCCGAGGAGGTCGTCCGGCAGGGCAGTGACCGCGGCATCGACGGCAGCCGCGACGGCCGACGGGTCACGGTCGAGCACCGCATCCAGCTCGCCGTCCCGGATATCCGCCAGCACCGCTGTATCCCCGGGGATATCGATGTCTCCGTTCTCGTCGGCGTACAGGAGTTTCCTGAGGCCGCGCTCCATCTTCCCGGCCGCCGCGTCCAGCCCAGCCACCGTCTCATCGCGTTCAGTCCGGAGGTCGTCGATGTCCTCCTGCAGGCGCTGGTAGTCCGCCCAGGCATCATCCCCGTGGAGCGTGTCGAGCTCGGCCTCGACGTCCTGGATGTCCTGCCGGATGCCCGCGGTGTCGATGCCGGCGAGGTCGTCCTCCACGGCCGCGTGCTCCGCCCTGAGGTCGTCGAGCCGGTCGACCGCCTCGCTGAGTTCGCTGTGCGCCTCGAGAAGCCCGTATTCGGCGTCGAGGAACGCGCCGACGCGGTCGCGGTGCGCCGCCACCTCCTCGAGTGCGTCGAACACGTCACCGGCGTCAACGGCGTTCTTCAGCACCTCTTCCTCCTTCCGCTTCATCGTCCGGAACTCGTCGATGAACTCATCGAGCGCATCGTACAGGTCGGCCGGGGCGTCGGGGAGACGCATCTGGTCGATCTGCTGCCTGCGGTCGGCGACAACGTTGCCGACCACGTCCTCGACGACCGGCCGGTCCTGTGCATCCTCGAATCCCTCCAGCCCAGCGAGCTCCCTGTCCAGCGCCTGCAGCAGGTCGTCCGCGTCGGCCTGCAGCCGGTCCGCCGTCGCGCGGGCGTCCGCCAGCGCATCACCGCTCGACGCCTCCAGCTCCGCCGCCGCGTCACCGGGGTCGTCCAGCTGCAGGGGATCCCGGAACAGCTGTGTCAACCGGTCGAGCATGGTGACCGGTGGAGAGCGGAACCTTCTATAGGTGACGCCCCCTATCTTTAAACCCCGGTCACCACAGACAGGCGTGTAGCGATGGAGCTGTGCAACGATGACCTGCGGTACGGTGTGGAGGAGCTGCACCCGTTCGCCGTGTGGATGCTGGGCGGCGGCATCCTCACTGCCAGCGGGCCGGCGACGGTCGAGTCGCTGTTCGCCGGTGTACACGGTCCGGCGCTGTGGCGGTTCACCGGGGCCCTGCTCGCGGTCGGCGTACAGGTTGCCGGCGCCGTCCTGACGACCGCCGGGTTCTTCGGGGCGCTGCGCCGCGTCCTCCGCGACACCCGGTAGATTTATCACTTCGGAATACCAACGGAATCGGTATGGGCGACCTGTCCGCACTGCTGGACCGTCCCTGGGTCGCGTCCGCCGAGTGGACCATGGAGCGGCGGGGCGACCCGGCGCGAAGAACGGCGGTACTGGTGGGACGATCCGCAGTGTCCGTCGAATCGCCGTTCCAGGGGGATCAGCGATACTCGTCGAGGTGCCGCTTCAGTACCTTCGCGGCCTCGCCCGCGGCGCGATCGAAGGCCTCGCCCTCGCCCGCGAAGAT
>JAXINY010000143.1:4273-7551 GCA_034190525.1 Asbonarchaeaceae archaeon (SeqCode)
CGTGACGGAGACGCGGGCAGAGGAACGACGCGTTCTCAGGATACGGGTCAGGGAGGAGTACCGCGGGAGCGACGGCCGCACCGGTCCAGCGAGCGCCCGTTGCGGAGACTGCAGCGGCCAGGACTACAGGCCGGTGGAGGATGAGCGGAACGGGGAGCGGGAGACGCCAGGCGGTGCGCCGTACACCGCGGGGAGCGGTGCGGCAGCACGCGAGACGGTGTGGGAAACGGGGCCGGGCCGCTACCGGAAGCCGCTGGGCTGGGACTAGAACGCCAGCACGTACGCGACCCCTGTGACGACCGCGAGACCGGCCGCCGCGACCAGCTGCATGGACCGCCGGCCCGGCCGTGAGGCACCGCCCGCCTCATCGATATCGAGGTCGCGGAAGTGCTGGACGAGGTCGTGGTCGTCCTGCTCCAGCGGTTCCGGGGAGCCACAGCATCCTGCCATGTGTCGTTCCTCGACAGACCGGGTTAAATCAGTTGTCGTCGCGGCCGCCCTCGGGGTGCCGGCGGATGAACCGCTCCGCCGCCTCGACCGCTCCGCTCTCCTCCATGAACCCGTAGCCGGGAAGGTCGGGTGGGGCGATGCCGTCGACGGCAAGCGTCCAGTGCCCGGTGTCGGTCTCGACCACCTGCACCGTCGCCCCGGTGCCGGTGTGCCGCCACGTCCGTGCTCCCGTCTCCTCCCAGTGCCCGACGACGCGCAGGTCCTCGACGAGGGAGGCGTACTGCCGGTTCCCGGGTCTGGCGACGAGGAGCGTGCCCGGGTCGTCGGGCGCGGGGTAGATGACGTACTCGCCGCCCTGCGGCCCCTCCACGAGGAGCTTCTCGTCGCCCGCCTCGACGACCGCGAGCGGCTGCTTCCGGTCGTTGAACAGGACGTGGTCGTCCTCGTCGATGTCCTCGATATCGGCCATGCGTCCGGCCGCGGCGGAGAGCATTATAAACGAACGCGGTGACCGTTCGACGCCGACCGAACGGCCGCACCCCCATTTAAAAACAGCGGTGGGTAGATGGGCGGGTATGAAGCGAGCGATGCTGGCGCTGGCGGTGCTCGTACTGGCCGGACCGGCGGCCGCGGTCGTACAGAACGGCAGCAGCCCGTCGAACACCGTCGGCGAGGGGCGGCTGGGGATCACGTCGGCGGAACCGGCAGCCCGGACGACGCAGTCGTTCGGCGGTGAAGGCGGTCCGCAGTACGACCTGACGTTCCGGGTGACGAACACGACGCCGGAGATGGCCGGGGACAAGGCCGTGAACGTGTCCCGGGGCGAGCAATCGGTCGTGCTGACCGGGCGGATGCAGGTGCCGACGCCGTGCCACGAGCTGTCAACGAGCGTCGAGCAGACCGGGGAGCTGGTGGTGACGGTGAACGCGACCCCGTCCGGCGGGCCGTGCGTCCAGCAGATCGCCACCAAGCACTACCGCCTCGCGGTCAACGGGTCGCAGCCCTTCCGGCTCGAGGTGCGGCACGCCACCACCGGGCTGGAGGTCCGGACGGTGGAGACCACGGCCTACAGGCCGGGTGACCGGGGCGGCGGCATCCTGGCGTGGCTGGGACGGCTGCTCGCCGGCCTGTTCTGACCCGGCGAACAGTTTTTATACGTGTCCACGCACCTTCCACGTACCGATGCAGGTGACGGGTAACCGGCTGGCGATGTACGGCATCTACACGGTCGTCGCCGCGGTGTTCTACGAGGGCCTGTTCCGCCTCGTTCCGGGTGCGGCGCCGCTGGTGGCGCTGGCGGTGACGGTGCTGTGGCTGGTGAAGGACCTCCTCGTCGACCAGCTCCTGCTCCGCGGCACTCCCGCGTTCTACCGCTTCCTCGAGCACAACCCGTTCAACTACGTGCTCATCGCCGGCATCCTGGTCGGCCGGTTCGACGCACCGGGCGCGGTGCTCGGCCTCGACCTAGTCATCCTCGTCCCGCTCCTCGCGCTGGTCGACCTCCTCGTGGACGGGCTGCAGGACGCGCGGGTCGAGTTCGGGGTCTAGACGGCTCGATAACGGTGAAAGACCCCCGGCCGGGATTTGAACCCGCGCCTCTCCGGCACGAGATGCGAGGGAGAAAATGCCCCAGCCGGGATTTGAACCCGGGTCTTCGGCTCGAGAGGCCGAGATGATTGGCCGGACTACACCACCGGGGCAGGCTACGTCACGACCGCCACGAAGAGATTTTTAAACACTTCCAGCCGGGCCGTCATCCGATGTATCCTGTGGTGTCCTCGGCAGCGGTCTCGTCGCCGCCGTCCTGCTCCGGGAGCTCGATCTCCCCGAACGTCTCCTCGTAGTCCTCGATGTTGTCCTCGAGCAGGTTGTACAGCATCTTCGCCGTCTGCGGTGTCAGCGCCACAGGGCTGTGCTCGGTGACGAGCGTGTGCTGCGCGTCGTCCTCGGTCTGGTCGAACCGCGGGACGGTGGTCTTGAAGTCGAGGACGATCTTCCCCTGGCCGTGCATGATGGTGACCGCGTCGGCGTAGAACGACTCGCCGTGGTCGGCCGTGAACTGCTTGTCCCGCGACATGCTCTACCGGAGGCGTCCAACCTTTAAATCGGCCGGGGTGCACGTGCCGCGGCCGGCCGCGCTCTCCCCCAAGTGTACACCGCAGCTCCCGCCCTGGCGCGTGGCCGGGGGCCACGCGGCACCGGACACCACGTTTTTATCCCGGAGATAGCATAGGACGGTACGATGGGCGACGGCCAGCTCGGGCTGAAGGAAGTCATTGCGATGGGGGTCGGCGGCATGGTGTCCGGCGGCATCTACGCCGTCCTCGGGGTGGCGATGAAGCAGGCGGGGAACGCGGTCCCCCTCTCCTATGTCCTCGCCGGCATCATCACCCTCCTCACCGCCTACTCCTACGTCAAGCTGACGCTGTACTACGGGGAGAACGGCGGCGCGTTCTCCTTCATCGAGCACGCGGTGGACAACAAGCACGTCGCGGGGTTCTTCGGGTGGGTGCTGGTGGTCGGCTATATAGGGGTGATGGCTATGTACGCGTTCGCGTTCGGCTCGTACGTGCTGATAGCGCTGCGGGAAGCACTCGCGGTCACGCTCCCCCAGATACTCCGGCCCGCGATATCGGTAGGCGTCGTCACACTTTTTGTCGGTATCAACCTGGCAGGCGTGAAGGCCTCGGGCCTCTACGAGGACATCGCGGTCTACCTGAAGATCCTTCTCCTGCTATCCCTCGCCTTCCTCGGGATTTTCTTCTTCCAGGGCGACATCACCGCGATGAACTTCTTCAACCAGGGAGTGGTCAGTCCCGTGGCCGCGT
>JAXINY010000029.1:0-7466 GCA_034190525.1 Asbonarchaeaceae archaeon (SeqCode)
GAGGTCGGGACCGACGCGTCCATCCGGTCACCCGCGCACGCGAAGGAGGTGGCGGAGACCATCGGTATGCTGCTGCGCTCAACGGGCAAGGTGAAGCGCGGCCTCGGCACCATCCGGCAGGACGTGAACGTGTCCATCGACGACGGCGCCCGTGTGGAGATCAAGGGGTTCCAGGAGCTGGAGCAGATGGATGCGCTCGTGGAGAACGAGGTGGAGCGGCAGCGCAGCCTCGCGGCGCTGGAGGAGGAGCTGGAGCATCCGGTCGCCTCGGACATCGAGGACGTGACGGACGTGTTCGCGGACACGGACAGCGAGGTGTTCCAGCGCATCCTCGACAGCGAGGGGGTCGTCCTCGCGTTCACGCTGGACGGGCTGGCCGGGGAGATGGACGAGGACCTGTGCGACGGGCTGCACCTCGGGAAGGAGCTGGCGTCGTACGCGGCGGCGCACGGGACGCAGGGCATGATCCACAGCGACGAGGACCTGGAGCGGTACGGGCTCGAGGCGGAGTTCGACGCGCTCGCCGACGAGCTGGATGTCACGGGCGACGAGGTGGTGTGCGTCATCGCGGAGCGCGAGGAGACCGCGCGGCCGGCCGCGGAGGCGGTGGTGGAGCGCGCCGAGCAGCTCGCGGAGGGGGTCCCGGAGGAGACGCGGACCGCGGACGGGACGGTGACACGGTACGCCCGGCCGCTTCCCGGGGAGGCGCGGATGTACCCGGAGACCGATATCCCCCCGATCGTGGTCGACCAGGCGCGGCTGGACGCTGTCGAGGTGCCGGAGACACTCGCGGAGAAGGAGGAGCGGTTCCAGGGCATGGTCGGGGAGGAGCTCGCGTCACAGCTCATCAACGCGGGCCGCGCCGACGTGTTCGAGACCATCATGGGGGAATCCGGGGTCGACGAGGAGACCGCTGCGAACATCGCCACCAACGTGATGGGGCGGCTGGAGGCGGACGACGTCCCTGTCGACAACCTGTCCGCCGGGCGGATCGCCGCGGCCGCGGACCTGCTCGCGTCCGGCGACATCGGGACGGACCAGCTGGAGGAGCTGCTGGCCGCCGCGGCCAGGGACCCGGACACGGGCATCGACGAGCTGGCGGCGGAGTTGGAGACCGCGGACGAGGAGGACATCCGCGCCGTGGTGGAGGAGGTGCTGGACGAGAAGCAGGAGCTGGTGGCGGAGCAGGGCGAGCACGCGCAGGGCGCGCTGATGGGGCTGGTGATGGAGCGCGTGGAGAACGCCGAGGGGTCGACGGTGTCCCGCATCCTGCAGGAGGAGCTGGAGAAGCGGCTGTAACCCCGGTACGGCGGTACTGCGTTCTTCCCTGCCGGCGGCAGGGCAGGACCACAGTTTAAAAGCCTTTTTAAAGGTTGTAGTTTATAAATGGGACGGGAATAGCCGGGATATCCGTCCCTCCCCCGCCCATCCGGCGTCCCAGGTGATCGATATGGCAGAGGACATCAAGATAGAGAACGTCGTCGCTTCGACCGAATTCGACGGCCGCATCCCGCTGGACCGGATCGCTATCGAACTCGAAAACACGGAGTACGAGCCAGAACAGTTCCCCGGCCTGGTCTACCGGCTGAAGGAGCCGAAGGCCGCCGCCCTCCTCTTCTCCTCGGGCAAGGTCGTCTGCACCGGTACGAAGAGCCCCGAGGAGGCGAAGGAGGCGGTGGACAAGATTATCGACGAGCTGGAGGAGACCGAGGTCTACATCGAGAACGAGCCGGAGATCGAGGTGCAGAACATCGTCGCCTCCAGCAACATCGGCGAGACCCTCAACCTGAACCGGATCGCGTTCGACCTCGTCGGCACGGAGTACGAGCCGGAGCAGTTCCCCGGCCTGGTGTACTCGCTGGACGACCCGAAGGTCGCGTTCCTCCTGTTCAGCTCCGGCGAGATCGTGTGCACCGGCGGCCGCACCATCGAGGATGTCGAGCAGGGTATCGAGAAGCTGCAGGAGAAGCTCCGGGAGATCGGGGCGCTGTCCTGACGCGGAACCGGTACCACTGCGGGAGGGGCGACCCTCCCGGTTCCATCCTGTCTTCCGCATCTGAATCTCACCTATCGTTAAATTCTTTGACTGCGGAGTAGTCCTCGATGGCCGCGTACACCGAGATGGTCGACCGGTTCGAGGAGTTCCTCCGGGAGGTGTACGAGGACGAGCTGGGACGGGCGGAGTCCGAGGGCGAGAAATCCGTCGTCGTCGACTTCTCGGACCTGGAGCGGTTCAACCCGGAATTCGCGGACGAGGTCATCGCCAGCCCGGAGGACGCCATCGACGCGGCCGAGGAGGCGGTCGGACTGCTGAGCGTGGTCGACACGGAGCTGAACGTGCGCTTCGCGAACCTGCCGGAGCGGGCGGAGGTCGGGATCCGCGACCTGCGCAGCGACCACATCGGCAACATGGTCGCGATCAACGGCATCGTGAAGCGCGCGTCGGAGGTCCGGCCGGAGGTCGTGTCCGCCGACTTCGAGTGCACCTCCTGCGGCGACGTGTACACGCGGGAGCAGGACTCGGCGAAGCTGAAGAGCCCGTACAAGTGCGACTGCGGCAACCGGAAGTTCGAGGTCGTCGACAAGGACCTCGTGGACGTGCAGGGCGTGACGGTGGAGGAGAACCCACGGAACATTGAAGGCAGCGAGCAGCCGCGCGACATCTCGGTGTACCTGCGGGAGGACCTCGTCGATCCGGAGTTCCAGAAGAACGTGACCCCGGGCAACCAGGTCGTGGTGAACGGCATCCTGCGGGAGGCGCCGCAGGACAACGACTCGAAGCGGTACGACATCTACATGGAGGGGAACAACGTCACCCCGAAGGAGACCGAGTTCAAGGACATCGACATCACGGAGGAGGAAGAGGAGGAGATCCGGGCGCTGGCGGAGGGGGACGACGTGTTCGACCGCATCGTCGGCTCCATCGCCCCGTCCATCTACGGCCACCAGAAGATCAAGGAGGCCATCGCGCTGCAGCTGTTCGGCGGTGTGCGGAAGCAGCGGCCGGACGGGACCACGACCCGCGGCGACATGCACATGCTCCTCATCGGTGAGCCCGGTACGGGCAAGTGCGTGGCCCCCGATACGACCGTTCTGCTCGGTGACGGGCGTGAACGACAGATCCAGGACCTTGTGGAGGAGCACCTCGACGACCCTGAATCGGTGGACGACGGCGTCTACCAGGAGGTCGACATCCCGCTGCCAGCGATGGACCACGACGGAGGCCTCACCGAAAAGACTGCGACAGCGGTCTGGAAGCGGGAGGCTCCCGACACGATGTACCGCATCACGACCGCATCGGGGAAGGAGCTGGAGGTCACGCCGTCGCATCCGCTGTTCATCCCAAGCCAGGGGAAGATCCGGGCTGTCGAGGCAGAGCATCTGGAGGAGGGCGAGTTCATCGCGACGCCGCGGCGCCTCCCCACGGACGGCGACGACGAACTCGATGTCAGCATCCGGCGGTCGCGGTCAAACAACGCCGTCCGGCTGGAGACCCCGGAGCGGATGACCGCCTCCCTTGCGCGGCTCCTCGGGTACATCACAGCGGAAGGATACGTCCAGGCGAACGATGACAACACCGCCACGGTCTACGTCACGAACAACGACACGGCGGTCCTCGACGAGGTGAAGCAGGGTCTGGAGGCGCTCGGCGTAAACTACTCCGAGCGCCAACCGCACGACGGCAAGGCAGCCCGCGAGGTGATCTGCTCCTCCGGTGAACTCGCCAGTTTCCTCGAATCACTGGAGCCGTCGCTGCTGGAACCGTCTGACAGTCGGACCGTGCCCGAACCGATCAAGACCGGCACAGATGAGGTGAAGGCCGCATTCCTGCAGGCGTTCATCGAGGGAGAGGGAACGGTCTCCCGGACGGAGCGGGAGATATGCGTCGGGTCGACCTCCGCCGAACTGCTCCGTGGTGTCGAGTCCCTGCTGCTCTCGCTCGGCATCCGTTCCCAGTTCAAGCCGCGGACTGACAGCTACCGGCTCCGGATCAGCGGGAAGGACTTCCAGCGATATATCGATACTGTCGGGTTCATCAGTGACCGCAAACAGAGCGCTGCAGCGGCATTCACGGACGCGGCGTTCAACACCAACCGCGATGTCGTCCCCCACGTCGGGGAGCGCCTCCGCGAGGTCCGGACAGGACTGGGCCTCTCCCAGTTCGACTTCGATATCTCTCGCGGAGCCTACCAGCACTACGAACGGCTCGACCGGTATCCGACACGGGAGAACCTGTCGGCGATCGCGGATAGATTCGAGGCACGGTGCCGGCGGCTGCGCGAGATGTACACGGACCTGGACACGCCGACGTGGAAGACCGTCGAGGAGGTGCGAACGGCGATGCGCGTGTCGCAGCGAGAGATCGCTGACGCAGCCGGCTGCTCACAGACACTGCTCTCCCGGTACGAGACCGGTCAGCTAGAGCAAAACGAGGAGCTGGTCGAACAGGTGGCGGAGACTCTCCAGCAGAAGATCTCCTCGATGCTGGCGTACGAGGACGCGGTGCAGGACCTCCGCGGGATGGCCGAGAGCGACATATTCTGGGACAGGATCGAGGAGATAGAGGTGGTGGAGCCGGAATACGACTGGGTGTACGACCTTGAGGTCGCGGACACGCACAATTTCATCACCGCAAATATTTTCTCGCACAACTCACAGATCCTCCAGTACGTCGGCGAGCTCGCGCCGAAGGGCAAGTACGTGGTCGGGAAGTCCGCGACCGGCGCGGGCATCACCGCGACCGTGGTCCGGGACGAGATCACGGACTCCTGGTCGCTGGAGGCCGGCGCCCTGGTGCTGGCGAACAAGGGCATCGCGACCATCGACGAGATCGACAAGATGGGGAGCGAGGACCGCAGCAGCCTCCACGAGGCGATGGAGCAGCAGTCCTACCACCCGGACTCGGAGATCCTGCTGGCGGACGGTCGGCGTGTGGAGGTCGGCGACTTCGTGGACGACCTGATGGAGGAGAACAGTGAGGCGGTGGTGGACGGGGTGGACTGTGAGATCCTCCCGGTCTCCGACCTGTCGGTCCACACGGTCGACCTGGAGACGAACGAGGCGGAGAAGATCCCGGTCGACAGGGTGAGCCGGCACGAGGCGCCGGACGAGTTCGTGCAGGTCTCGTTCTCGAACGGGCGGGACGTACTGGTGACGCCGGAACACCCGATGTTCGCCGATGTCGACGGCGAGGTCGGGACCGTGAGGGCGGACGAGATCGAGGAAGGCGCGTTCGTGCCGGCGCCGCGGAAGCTGCCGAACTCACCGCAGGCCGTACCGCTCGCCGGCGAGCAGCACATCGGGACAGAGAAGGATATGGACCTCCCGGAGACGATGTCGCCGGCCCTGGCCGAGATCCTCGGGTCCCTTGCCGCGGAGGGCCACTCCTATGCGGGGTCGTCGCACGAGATCGGGTTCTCCAACCAGGACGAGCGGTTGCTGGAGCGGATGGACGATCTTATGCAGCGCGTGTTCGGGATGGAGAGCACTGATACGACGAACGATATCGGGACGGTGACGAAGCGGTGGGTGTCGACGAAGCTGTACCGCTGGTTCGAGAACAATTTCCCGGAGATTATGAATACTGCGGGAGAGAAGCGGATGCCAGCGAAGGTGCTCGGCGCGTCAGAGGAGGAGATACGCCGGTTCCTCGTCGGCGCGTTCGCCGGGGACGGCGGTGTGGAGAGCGAGGCGATGGCATTCTCCACTGCGTCCGAAGGGCTTGCGAAGGACTACGCGGACGCACTGTCGAAGATCGGGGTCGCGTCACGCATCCACTATGACGCGTCATCCGACCAGTGGAAGACGTACGTCATGGGCGATTCGACCGAACGGTTTGTGGACGCTGTCGTCGATCCTGCAGACAGTCGGCACGGGAAGGCCGAGGAGTTCGTCGCCCGGAGCAATGCTGTACGGCGACACCACGACACCCTTCCAACGAGCGCTGCACAGGAGATTCGGGAGCTGCGGCGGCTGGCCGGACTGCCGCTCACCGGCGAGTTCCGCCCCCACCTCGATAACAGCTATGGCGTCCAGATCGAGACGGTCGAGCGAGAGATCGATACGATTCAGGCACGGGTCGACGCAGTGCGGGACGCTATCGCTGCCGCGGATACGCTGGAAGCGGTGCGGGAGGGTGTTGGCTGGTCGGGCCGGCAGCTCGCAGAGCGGATGGACGGGGTGACGAAGAGCACGATTTACTACGCCGAAGAGGGAGGATACGATGCCAGGAAGCGACGGGAGCTGACAGCGGACGCGACGGAGGCGGTGCTGTCCGCGCTCGACGAGGCCGCGGAACGGCTGGAGGAGCTGCAGGACCGCTGCGACCTCCGGTGGTACCGCGTCACGGACGTCGAGACGGTCCCGAACGAGGGCGAGTACGCGTGCGACTGGGTGTACGACATGACTGTGGAGCCAACCCACACGTTCGTCAGCGAGGGCGTCCTCCTGCACAACACCATCAGCGTCAGCAAGGCGAACATCCAGGCGACGCTGCAGGCGCAGACCGCCATCCTCGCCGCCGGGAACCCGAAGTTCGGCAGGTTCGACCCGTACGAGCCCATCCCGGAGCAGATCGACATCGGTGACACACTGCTGTCCCGGTTCGACCTCATCTTCCCGGTGAAGGACCGGCCGGACGAGGAGAAGGACCGGAAGCTGGCGGACCACGTGATGGATATGCACACCGAGCCGGACGACTACCAGGGGGATATCGAGACCGAGCTGCTGCGGAAGTACATCGCGTACGGGAAGCAGAACGTGCGGCCGGACGTGACGGAGGAGGCGAAGGAGAAGCTGAAGGATTTCTACGTCCGCATCCGGGGGCAGGGCTCGGACCGGGAGGGCGAGCGCTCCGTGCCGATGACCGCGCGGCAGCTGGAGGCGCTCATCCGGCTGAGCGAGGCGTCGGCCCGCGTGCGGCTGAGCGACACGGTGGACGAGGAGGACGCCGAGCGCGCCATCGACCTGTTGACCTATTCGCTCAAGCAGATCGGGACCGACCCGGAAACCGGGGAGTTCGACATCGACCGCATCGAGTCGGGGATGGCGTCGTCGGAGCGCGACCGCGTGATGACGGTGCGCCGCATCATCTCCGAGCTGCAGGGTGACAGCGACGAGCCGGTGCCGGTGGAGGACGTGATGGCGGAGGCGGAGGAGCAGGGGATCTCGGAGGAAAACGCGGAGGAAGCGTTAAATAGATTGGAGCAGCAGGGAGAGGTGTACAGGCCGCAGCAGGGCGGCGTGTCCACCCTGTAGCGAGGTATCGATATGCCAGAGTCACGTGAACGGTTGACGGCGCGGAAGATCCGCATCGACGACCTGAAGCAGGGCCGGTACTACGAGCAGGAGGGCTTCGACCCGAACTACCTGCTCACCCCGCACGGCCTCTCGGTGTCCCGGTCCCGCGTGCTCGGCACCGTTGTTGACACGTTCGTGAACGACGACGAGTCGTACGGCGCCGTCAC
>JAXINY010000147.1:0-7291 GCA_034190525.1 Asbonarchaeaceae archaeon (SeqCode)
TCATCTTCTTGTAGCCCTCGATGATGTGGTGGGCCTGGTACCAGTCCATCGCCTCGGCGACCTCGCGCTCGACCGTGAAGCTCACGCGGCGTTCACCTCGTTCATCGTCGCTCGTCCTCCGGCTGGTACCACTCCCGCTCGCTGCGGCCGATGGCGGGGAGGCTGCCCTCAATCTCCCGGATGCGGCTCATCAGCTCGTTCGTCAGCTCCTCCGCCTCCTCCTCGTATTTCTCGTGCTCCTTGCCGAACAGGAGGTCGCTGCGCATCAGCTTGTAGACCACCTGGTAGAACCAGGAGCGCTTGAACATGCTGGTCGGCTCGAACTTCGCCCACTTGGGGTACTTTGTCGTATCGAGATATGTGCTCACGGTCAGCTTCGCCTTGTACACGTCCTCCCCGGTCTTCCGGTCGGACCGCGGCTCCTTCACGCGGACACCCATGCGGACCCGGATGGCGGTGTACGGGTCCTTCCACCTGTACGCGTTGAAATACGTCTTGAACGGGAGGGTCTCCCAGTGCTCGGAGTAGAACTCGGTCACGTCCTGGAACCCGAGCTCCTCGAGGATCTTCGGCAGCGCGCGGAACACCTCCATCAGCTCGTCCAGGCCCTCGCCGTAGATGAAGTCCTCCCGCCGCAGGATCTTGTGGCTGTCGTCGACGGCGTAGTCCGGGGTGGACCGGCCCTGGTCCGTCCGCTGGGCGCGGCGCACCGGTCACACCTCCGTCGTCTTGAACGCGCCGCGGAGCGCGGCGTGCACGTCGACCAGTGTTTCGCGCGCCTCGTCCTTGTACCGCCCCCGCACCCAGCCGTACACGAGCTTGTCCCAGATGCTGCGGAGCGCGTAGTACAGCGGGGAGCGCTGCCAGGAGCTCTCTTCGGGGTACCGGGTGACGACCTCGCCCTTCGCGTCGATGGTGACGGTCGCCCGCTTCCCGTCCTTCCCGCCGCTGTCGATGGTGAGGACGACGGTGATCTCCAGCTCCGTGTTCCGGTCGAGCTCCTCGTAGCAGTTGACCTTGGAGACGATGATTCCCTTGTCCTTGTGGTGTCGGAACTTCTCCTCCTCCACGCGGTCGAAGAAGAAGCGGCGCTCGAGGATGTCCTTGACCTCCATGTAGGCATCCTCCCAGTCGTCCACATCGACCGTCGCGGTCTTGTGGCCGACCTCCTCTTCGACGTACATACCGGAGAATTACGGCGCGGAATTAAAATACCTGTCCCACGATAGCCGTCCCTACAGGAGGTTCTCCTCCTGGCATTCCGGGCAGAGCATCTCCCCGTCCACCATCTTCAGCTCCTCCGAGTAGTTCTCGCAGGAGTCGCAGATGCCGTCGGTGGAGCGGGCCTCCTCGACCGGTGGCTGGGCCTGCCCGGCCTCGCCCCCGAACACCTGGCTCTCCTCCTGCACCAGTTCGACGTAGGACGGCCAGGTCCGGACGAGGTTGGACTGCGTCACCATGCCGACGAGGTTCTCACCGCGGAGGACGGGGACGCGGGAGATGTCGTTCTGGATCATCGCCCGCGCGATGTCCTCGATGTTGTCCGTCTCCGACGCGGTGATGAGGTTGGATGTCATCACGTCCGCGACCGTCACGTCCGCCGGGTCGCGGCCCTCGGCGGCGACCTCGTACAGGACGTCGCGGCCGACCACGATACCGACCGCCTCGTCGTCCTCGAGCACGACCAGGCTGCGGATGTCCTCGTCGCGCATCTTCCGCGCCGCCTCCTGGACGGACGCGTCCTTCTCGATGGCGATGACGCCGTCAGTCATCACGTCGCCGGCCGTCGGTTCTGCTGGCATACCCGCATCTGGGGCGCGATGCATTATAAGGATTTCGAACCGCGCGCACGCCCGAAACACGGTTTAAAAGCGTTGTTCTTCACTCGCGGTTCACGTTCACGCACCCCTTCATTTCATGTGGAGACGGACACCCCTCCGTTTCGTCTGGAGCCCGCTGAGGTACACCCCTTCATTTCGTGTAACGTAACAACTTAAGGATGGCAAACGATGAAGTTGTTCCTTGTACGCGACGCGGGACAGGAGCGGCCGTGAAGGAACGCTGCTTCACATGAACAGGGTCACGAGGACACGAACTGGCCGAGCGAACTCTGGCGGTCGTCCTTCCCGAACAGGCTCTCGATGTTCCGCTTCAGGATCATGATCTGCTGCCGGAGGTACGGGGAGATGGCGAAGCTGTCGGCGATCTCCTCGCTGTGCACCAGGTACTTGCGGATGGTGCCCTCGGAGATGGTGAGGAGGAGGCGGCCGCCGCACCGCCCGCACCGGCCTTTCAGGGGCGCGCGGCGGTACTTCTTGTTGCAGTCCACGCACCGGAACTGCTGCTCGGAGAAGGAGCGGAGGTTGCCCTTGATGTCTGGGAGGAAGTGCTTGTCCAGCAGCAGCTCCGCCACCGCGTCCGCGTCCACCGCCTGCACGCGCTCGCCGAGAGACAGCTGCTCCTGCACCTTCTCCGCCATCTCGCCGAGGGAGACGTAGCTCGACTCCATCGGCGCATCACCGAGGTCGGTCGTCGCGTGCGTGCACGAGAACCCGCCCTGCTCGTCCAGCAGCTCCTCCGCGATGGGGACGTCCACCTCGCCCGGGGCAGGGAACTCCTGCGTGGCCTCGTAGAACGCGCGCGTGTACCGCGACGGCGTATCGACGTTCCAGGCCTCGTCGTCCACCTCGTCGGGGTGCAGCACCGTTGACAGGATGAGCGGTGCGTCCATCGTCCGCGTCCCCCGCTGGTCCGGCAGGAACTGCCGCGAGAAGTTGAGCAGCGCGTCCATGAGGAGGATGATGCTGTCCTCGTCCCCGTCGCAGTTCCGCCGCTTGGCAGCGTGCCAGAACGGGTGGGCGTAGATCCCCTTCGCGTCGGTGAACCCGATGATGCGGCCGACGATACCGCCCGACGTGTGCGGGGCCAGCCCGACCACGAGCTCGCCGATCATGTCCGCGCGCTCCTCCGCCTCGTAGTAGCGCGGCAGGTCGTAGAACTCCTCGAGCAGGTCGTCGACGAACTGCGCGGAGCGGAGCATGTACTCCGAGGCAGGCATCTCCGCGTCGTGGTCCGGGATGATGATATCCTGGTACTTCAGCTCCAGGAGCTGGTCCTCGCTCGTCAATTCCTCCCCGTTCACGTCCTCCTCGTATCCGAGCTCCCGCAGCCGCTCCACCGACACGTCGATCTCGCGAGGCCGGAAGTGGGTGAGCGGCAGGTCGGTGGCATCGTACCGCACCGTCCCGTCCTTGTTCACGTACAGGTCGTGCCGCTCCCGGAGCAACCCCTTCTCCATGGGCTCGACGTGCCTGTGGCGGCCGGTCACGCCCCGCGGGGACTTGAGCAGCTCCGGTGGCGCGTCCATGTCCAGCGTCGCGAGCGCCGCGTCCAGCAGCTCCGCCACGTCCAGCTCCCGCTCCCACCCCCGCACCGTCGCCTGGCCGCAGTGCGTCTCCTCCCGGGTCTGCGTCCCGCAGTCCTGGCAGTACCGGAGCTCGCGCGTGTCGCCGCCGCAGTGCGGGCAGTAGGAGAACGGGACGACCCGGTTGCAGTCGCGGCAGTGGTTGCCGATGGCCTCCGCCTCGACCGACCCTGCCTCGTATGTCGATACCAGGTTGCGCATCCGCCCGCCCTCCTCGCGGCCGCAGGGGAACAGCAGCTGTGGCTTCCCCTTGAGCGTGCGGCGCTCCGCCTTCTCCGGCCGCCCCATCCGGTTCCCGAGGAACACCGGTGCCTGCGGCCGGACCGTGATGCCCGACACCGCGGCGATGCCGTCGAGGAGGCCGTCCGCGAAGTCCGGCGGCCCGGTCTCGTCGGGCTGCAGCAGCCGGTCGAACACCGCCCGGTCGTCCTCCGATATCACCAGGCCGTCCCCGGTCACGTCGTGCTCGACGTACAGCTGCTCCAGCGCCTCCTTCACGCCATCGTCGTCCGGCAGCGTCGTTCCTTCACGCGCCTGCAGCGCGCCGTGAAGTGCCGTGAATGCGTCCTCCTCCAGGTTGTCCCAGTAGAACGTGTGGGCCGGGTGGAGCGGGATGTCGAGCTCCTCGGCCATCGTGAACGCGGTCCGAACGTTCGGAACCACGTCCGGGTCTGTATACTCGTCGAACGCGTCCATCCCTGCGTCCTCCATCGCGGCGGCGAGGTCCTGCACCCACCACTCCACAACGTAGGGCGACGGGAGCAGCTCCTTCCCGTTCTCCAGGAACTCCCCGTACGGGACGAGGACGTCGCCCATGAACAGGATCTCGTCCACATCGCCGGACAGCTCCGCGGCCTCCTCCCGGCTCTCCACACGGACGACGGAGCCGTCGTCCAGCCGCACCACGGGCGGTGCGACGCTGTCGCACGGTGTCGCGACCGCGGCCTTCCCGGGGTACTCTGTCTTGAGCTGCGTCCCGACGGCCATGAAGTCGTCCGTGATGGCCATCGTCGCGGGGTGGAAGGAGACGGCGGCGAGGCCGCCGCACCGTGACCGGCCGTACCGCAGGCGGAACCCTCCGTCCCGGCCGGGGTGGGCGAACACGGGGCGGCCGGCGGTCAGGGAGCCGAGGAACTTCTCCGACGGCTCGTACCCGTGCTCCGCGTCCTCCTCGCCCTCCTCGTCGTCCGCGTCGTCGGAGGCGTGGATGTCGTGCTGGAGGTCAAGGTAGTCGTCGATCCACTCCCAGTGCTCCAGCCCGAACTCCTCGCCGAACGAATCGATGCGGCGCTGCAGCTTCGATGCCTTGAGCGGGAGGCCGTCCAGGTAGACGAGGCACATCCCGCCGCGGATGCGGTTGGTGTGGACGCGGGGCAGGTCCTTGTAGTTCGACACCTCCTTCTGCTCGGTCGGCGTCCCTGTCACCTCGACCGGGACGTGCTCCGCGATCATCCTCGTCTCCTCCCGCTCCGGCGTGTACTGCTTCTTCGTGACCCGTGTGAAGTAGTCCTCGACCTCGGTGGCGTACCGCTCGATCTCCTCGTCCCGCGGCTTGTACCGGTCCAGCCCGACCGCGCCCCTGATATGGTCCGCGAGGAGGACCGACATCGCCGACGCGGTGCCGCCGGCGGAGCGGATGGGGCCGGAGTAGTGGACCGCGAGGTACTGCGAGCCGTCGTCGTTGTCGCGCACCTCCACGTCCGCCACCCCCTCGAGCGGGGCGGTCACGATGCCGCCGGTCATGTACGACAGGCCGACGCGGAGCCCGGCGCTCACCGCGCGCTCGGTGTCGTCGAACGCGTGGAACCGTTCCTCGGCGATCTCGCGGCCGATGGTGAGGGCGACCCGCTCGTCGTTCTTCCCGTACTCGTCCTCCAGCTCCCGGATACGGTCCTCCACCCCGGTGCCCTCGAGCTCCGGGAACTGGTCGGCGGTTACTAGACCGACGGACTTGGCGGCGAGGTCCTCCGCGACCGGGATGTCGACGCGGGGCTCGGGGTCGCGCTCCTGCTGCCGCGCCTGCTCCGCGATGTCGTAGGCGCGGTCGGTCTCCGCCTCGAGCCGCTCCGTGTAGCTGTCAGTGGTCAAACTCCTTCACCGCTGTCTCGCGCGTCGCAAGGTTTATGACGGCGACCTTCCCTGGTTCGGGCTCGTGGCCCATCCGCTCCTGGAAGTCTGTCTGCGCCTGGAACGTCCCGGCGCAGACGACGTTGATGCCCTTGTACGTGGTGCAGCCGAAGGAGTGGGTGTGGCCGGCGGCGAAGATGTCCGGGACCCTGTCGATGACGAGCGGGTCCTCCTCGTCCGGCACCACGAGGTTGCTGCCGTAGATCGGGGCGAGGTGGCGCCGCTTCAGCCAGTCGACCATGGCGTGCTCCGGCTCCTCGTACGCCTTCTCCCGGAGATGCGGGAGCGTGTCGACGTGGCCGTCGAACGAGTACCCGTGGTAGAGCAGCACGTCCACGCCGCCGCTGTCGTGGCCGTGGATGTTCACGTAGCACGGGTTCGGGACGAGGTGGACGTTGTCCATCTCGTGTAGCCGGGGGACGGCCTCCTCGGGGAGCGGGGGCTGTGGCTCGGCGAGCCGCACCATGTCGTGGTTCCCGGGGCAGACGATGACCTCGATGTCCTCCGGGATGTCGGCCACGAACTCCTCGAACCGCTCGTACTGCGTGTAGATATTTGTGACCTCGAGCTCGGCCTCCTGGCCGGGGTAGGTGCCGACGCCCTCGACAGCGTCACCGACGACGAACAGGTACCCGATCTTCTGGGCGAACTCGTTCCCCGAGTTCAGCCACTCGATGAACGTGTCGAGGGTGTCGTTCAGCGTGTCGATGCTGCCGAAGTGGATGTCGGAGATGAAGGCGGCGTACACCTCCTCGGAGGTGCTGGAGACGCCGTCCGGCAGCGGGACGTCCGGCCAGATGACGCGGTCGGCGAACACGATGTCGTCGCCGAGCGCGCCGTTCACCCCGATGACCTCGTCCTGGACGATGCGCTCGCCCTCGTCCTCCTCGACCAGCAGCTTCGTCCGGCCGCTGGTGTCCTCGATGTAGACGATGAACTTGCCGCTGCTGGTGCGGTACTTGTCCTCGACGATGCCGACGACCGAGACCTCGTCCCGCTCCTGCATGTCGTCCAGCCGGGTGATGGACACCGCGTTCTGGATGTCGCGGCGCCGGAGGAGCAGCGACTTGAGCTGCTCGTACCGGTCGTTGTAGAAGTCAACGAAGTCCTGCACGTCCCGCTTCTCCTTCTCCTCCTCGATATCGGTCAGCACCTCGACCGAGGTGTCGCGGCCGATGGCGCCTGTCTCGAGGTTGTCCAGCAGCTGCTCGTTCACGACCATGGGCGGCGGCGACATCGCCGTGATGCGGTCCGCCGTCTCCGCGTCCAGCCGCTCGGCGGCGTCCGCCCGCACGATACAGCCGGCCTCCGCAAGGTCTGCTATCGCCTCCTTCTGCTCGGTCGTCGCCTCCATCACGTGCTCGCCTCCACGGCCGCGTGACGGGTCACAGGTACAGCGTCTCCTCGAGCATATCCGTGATGTCCGAGCGGACGTCCGCGGAGAGGTCCACGGATATCTGCCGTGTGCGGCCGTGCCGCCCCTTCGACACGACCTCGCCGTTTATCACCCCGAGCATGTCGAGCTCCGCGATGAGGTCGGAGACGCGGCGCTGGGTGAGGACGTTCATCCCTGCCTCGTTCGCGTGGTCCTTGTACTCGGAGTAGATGTCGCCGGTCGCCAGTTTCTCCCCGTCCTCGTGGTTCTGGAGGATGACGTACAGCAGGAGCTTGGACTGCTTCGGCTGGGAGCGGATGGTCTCCTTCAGCCGGTCCTTCTCGATCTTCTCCTGCGCCCTGTCA
>JAXINY010000001.1:0-7117 GCA_034190525.1 Asbonarchaeaceae archaeon (SeqCode)
CGACGGTCTCCGGCCAGTGCCACAGCACCTGGAAGTAGAAGTCGCGCCACGCCAGTTCCTCCTCCCACACGCGGACACCGTCCCGGTCCGCCCCGGCCTCCCGCGCCGCCTCCGCGGCCTGGAACGCCTCCCGAACGGACACGGTCCCGAACTTGAGGTGTGGAGAGATGCGGGACGTGGCGTCCGCCGCGGGCTCGTCCCGCATCTCGTCGTAGTCCCCGATACGCTCCCGGAACGCGTCCAGCCGGGCCAGCCCGCCCTGCCGCGTCGGCGTCCACACCCAGTCGAACCCGTCCGGCTCCTCCACCCCGAGCGCGTCCCGTGACGGAATATCGTCCGATGCAACGGTCGGCGTGGTGAACGACGGTGCCGGGGACGGCCCCTGCTTCGCCCGGTCGAACCACTTGTCCCGGTAGTAGCTGTACACCCTGTACGGCGACCCGGAGTTGGTCATGATCTCGTCCCGGTCGTGCATCGCCAGGTCCTTGACCGCCGTGGCCGGGACGTCCAGCGCCGCCGCCACGCGCTCGTCGCGGTCGCGCGCGTACGGCGTGTAGTCGCGGTTGTAGAACACCGCATCCGCGTCAGCCGCGTCCACCACCGCCCGCAGCTCCTCGACCGGGGTGCCGTGCCGTACAACGAGCCGGCTGCCGTGCTCGTCCAGCTGGTCCTGCAGGTCGTGCAGCGCGCCGTGCCAGAACCGGACGCGCGGGTAGCCGAGGGCGCGGTCGGCGAACAGGTCCGTGTCCACCACGTAGACCGGGACGACCGCGTCGTGCTCCTCCGCCGCCCGCACCAGCGCCGTGTTGTCCGGGACCCGCATCGCGCGCCGCAGCCAGGCGATGGCGGTCATGGCATGCCCTTGCCGCTCCCGACATATAAGCCCCGTGACCGCTGCCTCCCGGTCGCCGAGAGACACGGGTAGAGCACGTGTACCGCCGGTTTCCCCCGCTCGAAGGGTTTATAAATCATCGGGGAGAAGGCAGGGACAGTGAGCACGACGTGTCGAGGCAGCTGACCCCGGCCTCGGACTTCCAGGACAGGGTGCTGATTTCGCAGGTCAACGAGCTCCTGTCCGGCGAGGACGAGTGACTGGGCACCGGTCGGTCCCGACAGCGGGGCGGTATCCCGTTCCGATCACGGCTCTCCAGCCGACTTCTCCGGGCGCTGCACGATGCTCTTCCGCCCGAGTTGCAGCGTCTCCAGCTTCCCGTCCGCCTCCAGCCGCTCCGCCACGCGAGACAGCTTCGCAGCGCTCCACCCGGTCTCCTCCTGCAGCACGGGTCGCGTGGTCTTGCCATCGTGCTCGTCCAGGGCGGACAGCAGGGCTGTCTCGTCCGGGGTCCCGCCGTCCATGAGGCCGTCGTCCGCCGCCCACCGGTAGAAGAGATACCCGACAGCCAGCAGTACCGCGGCCGTCGCCCCACCGGTCACCGCCGACCCCGATATCGCTCCCGCGTGCTGGGCCACGTGCCCGTGTATCGACGCGACGCTCTCCGCAGGCATGCCGTACGCTCCCCTCCGCAGAGTTAAAAAGAGGAGCGGTGCAGGGCCGGCCTGCCCGCTCAGTCCGCGGCCTCCCAGCCCTGGACGATCTCCATGAGGTCGAGCGGCGTGTCGAACTCGGACTCGAACGCACCCGCCTCCTCGATGCGGTCGCGGCCCGCCTCGGTCAGCTCGACGTCGCTGTACTCATCGACGCCGAGCGTGACGAGCAGCCGCTCCTCGAGCTCGTCCAGTGCGTCCTGCACCTCGTCGACCGACAGGCCGGACGCGTCGGCGATGACCTGGTCGGTCAGGGGTTCACCGCGGTTCAGGTAGATGTACTGCAGCACGTCACCGGCGTCCTCTGCTGTTCCCATCGTACCACCGGCGTGATATAGGGGTGTCCGGTTTTTCAGCGTTACGCTTCCCCGGCTAGAGGAGGACCGGTGCGAGCGCGAGCACTGCCAGTCCGAAGCACAGGTATGCGACCCCGGTGCGCCGCGCCACCCGCAGCACCACATCGATGGCGGCGTAGCCGGTGATGAACGCGACCCCACCTGCCAGCAGCATCTCCGGGGAGAGCGCCACGCCCCTGCCGAGCACCTCGAGACCGACGTTCGCGGCGAAGATGGCGGGCACGCTCATCAGGAACGACAGCCGGAACGCTGCCTCGCCGTCGAAGTCCCGGTGCAGAAGGCCGAACACCGTGACCCCGGACCGGGAGACCCCGGGGAGGATGGCCAGCCCCTGCAGCCCGCCCGCCACCGCCGCATCGCCAAGGTCCGCATCCGCGGCGCCCCGGTCGGCGCCCCTGCCGCGCAGGTGCAGGAGGCCGGTCACCAGCAGCAGTGCGCCGGTCGCCCCGGCGAACAGGTCGGGATGCTGGACCAGCCGCTCGACACCGAGCACGTACACCGCCCCGCCGATGCCGCCGGTGACGAGCGTCGCCAGGACGAGGAACGCGAGCAGGGGTGACGCCTTCCGCCGTGGCACCTCCGCGGCCAGCGCCATGAACTCGTCGCGGAAGTACAGGAGGGCGGCGAGCATCGTCCCGGTGTGCAGCCAGACCGCGGCCGCGACCGCGGTCCCGGGGTCGTGGCCGAGCCACGTCATCGCCAGCACCAGCACGGCCTCGCTGCTGACCGGTATCCACTCCGCCACGCCCTGCAGGATGCCGAGCACGACGGCGGCAAGCGGGGTCATGTGAGACCCCGGTTACTGCAGGTTTTTATGGTTCGTTTATCGCTGTTCCGGTATGACCCGGATGTGGATGGTGGATCCGCGGGGCCTGTGCCGCCAGCACCTGCTCGGGGAGCACCGCGAGCTACACCAGGAGGTGGGGCTGATACGTGCCGGGCATCTCGCCGCTGTCAGGGGCCACGCACGGGAGAGACAGGTCGATACCGCGCGCATCGTGGAGCGGCACGAGACCCTCGTGGCGGAGATGGACCGCCGCGGCTTCGACCACAGCAGCCCGATGGACTACGAGGATGATCTGGAGCTCGGGGAGGTCGACGCGGCGGCGAACCGGGAGGAGCTGAAGGAGCGGTGCGAGGCGTGCCGGGAACGGATGGAGGACTAGCAGTCATTCCGGCATGAGTGTTGCTTCGAGGCTCTTCTGTTCCTCATCAGGGCGGGCGTCACCGGGCGCGATCGTCCAGCCCGCGTTTCTCATGCCACGGGTGAACAGGGAGGTGAACCCATCCTGGACGCCGTCGAATCCGGCGTCGACCGCATCGGCCGCGTCCTGCACATGGGGGACGACCGTTCCTTTATCGGCGCCGTAACCGAGATTATGGGCCATGGCGCCTGCTTCCGCGACCTCGTATCCGAGGACGACCCCGGTCAGGAAGGCTTCGGTCTCGTAGGAGTCAGGGCTGATGTCGTCATCATCCAATCTTGCGTTCAGCGTCGCTATGCGGTGGTTGGCCTGCCCCACCAGATGGGAGGGCGCTGACGGTTCGTACACCACGGTACCGTCTTCCTCGTAGAAGTCCCCGACCAGACGCTCGGCACGGCCTCTCCGCTGTTCCGGACCGTCGATCCGGTACCGCACCTCGTCCTCTATCCACGCGTCCACATCGGTGAAATCTGACATAGTATCCAGACAGTGACAAAAATTTAAACAACCGTCGGTCGTGGCGCATCGCCCGTGACCGCGATGGTTACCCCGCGCGCTGCCACTCGCAGAACTCGCAGTCGTCCGCGGGGTCCGGCTCGCCCTGCTGCAGCGTCGCCACCGCCTCCTCGAACGTCCGCTTCGCAGCCCCCAGGTCGACCGGGACCTCGCGGAACTCGGTGTGGAACACCACGTCCCCGTTCTCCGCCACCCGGTCCGGGTAGTAGTACAGCACCAGTCCGAAGTCGGCGGTGTCGTAGCCGTTGCTGCGCAGGATGAGGTTGTACAGGTTCACCTGCCGCTCGTAGTAGTGCGGCACCCCGGCGTCCTCCTTCGGCGGGTAGCCACGGGTCTTGTAGTCCATCACGACGATATCCCCGCCCCGGGTGTTCAGCAGGTCGTCCACCGCACCGCGCAGGACCGCGCCGTCGTTCCGGTACCGCGGCCGCTTCCGCCAGTCACGGCAGTTCTCCAGGAACTCGCCGCCCGGGTACGGCACCGCGTCGATGTCGGCCTCTGTGAGCTCCGGCGGTACCTCTCCCTTCGCGCGGAACCGGTCGAAGTGGTTCTTGATCTCCCGGTCCATCCCGCCCGGCAGCGAGGGGAACGGGAACGACGGCCGGTCCCTGCCCTGCCGCTCCTTCAGCCAGAAGCACCGCTCGCACTCGATGAACAGGTTGATGGAGGTCGGCGAGAGCGCGATGTCATCCCGGTCCATGCCCCGCGGCTTGCGGCGGGAGGCTTAAGAATGAAGCGGGGCCGGTTCCGGTGCTTCCCTCTCCCTCAGTCCTGGGTGGCATCGATGGTCTTCCCCTTCCGCTCCCCGTCGGTCTCCACGAGGTTGTAGTGCTCCATCTTGTTCACGTACTTCCGCACCGTCCGCTCCGTCCGCGGCTCCTCGACCGCGTCTGCGTACCGGTCGTACAGCTCGCCCGGGCCGAGCGGCCCCGCCTCGACCAGCACGTCGTACACGGCTTTCTGGTGGTCGTTCAGTTTCTCCACGTTCTTCTGCCGCTCCTGCTGTTCGGCGTCCGGCACGGCCGCCTCCACCAGTTCCGGAGTGATGGCGTCCACCCGCTCCTCCTCGGCCCGCCGCGCCGCCGACCGGAGGATGGCGATGGCGAGCCGCGCATCCCCTGCCGCCGCGTCCGCGATGTCCTCCAGCACCGGCTCGTCGACCGCGTCCGGGTGGAGCCCCCACTCCGCCCGGTCCGCCAGGATGTCGACCAGCTCCGCGAGGCCGTACCGGGAGAACCCGATGCGGCGGCAGCCCATCAACCGGCTGCGGATGCGCTCGTCCATCCCCGCGAACACGTCCGCCTCGTCGTTCGCGATCATCACCATGTGAACGTGCTCCATGCCGTACAGGTCGTACAGCACCTCCTGCTCCTCCAGCTGGTCGACCTCGTCCAGCACCAGGACGTACGG
Organism: Asbonarchaeaceae archaeon (SeqCode); assembly: GCA_034190525.1. Lineage (GTDB taxonomy): Archaea > Nanohalarchaeota > Nanosalinia > Nanosalinales > Nanohalalkaliarchaeaceae > JALIDP01. Next base: position 5,033 of record JAXINY010000001.1, read on the forward strand.
CTCGTCGTGCCGCCGCAGCCGTGTCAGCAGCTCGTCCTTCGGTGTGGACTGCCGGTGCACGTCCAGCGTCTTCCCCAGCCCCTCCAGCGCCCGGTACAGCGTCTTGTACCGGTTGTAGTCCTCCCAGCAGTTCACGTACTGGTGCCGCAGGTCCAGCGCCTCGCCCTCCAGCTCCCGGAGCGTGTACCGCGCCAGCGCGGTCTTCCCCGCGCCGGACGGGCCGTGGATGAGCACGTCGGCCGGCTCCTCGCCGTCCACGAGCGGGGCGAGCGCGTTCGACAGCTGGTCGAGCTCCGCGTCCCGGTGCACCATCTCCCGCGGCAGGAAGTCCTCCCGCAGCACCCGCGCATCGGTGATGACCATGCCGGTGGATGCACACCGCTCGTATAAAAGCGGAAGGGTGCCGGTTCCGGAACGATACCGGAAGCACCGGAACCACCCCGGTCCGCCATTTAAAGCGGGGGCGTGTATTCGGGTGCGCAATGTACTGCGACACGTGCGGCACGCTGCTGCCGATGGACATCAAGGAGTACGGGAAACGCGCGGAGCGGGAGCAGGAGGTGGAATGCGGTGCCTGCCGCCACACGCCGGAGCAGGCCACGGACCTCCTCGCGGAGGTCTCGCGGCGGCAGACGGCCACGGTATAGACAGGCGGCGCCGACCGCCTGCATGCCCCGGACAGCCCGGGCGTGCCGCTCCCGCTGCAGAACCGCATGGCGGGGGCGGCGACGGCTCCTTCTCCACCATCAGATATAAAGCACTCGGGTAACCGGCCGCGGATGCGATGATCGCTGCCGCGCTCGCCGGCATCGGCCTGCTGCTGGTCGTTTCGTGGCTGTACGCGGCACGCCTCGGGATGCACGGTGCGCTGTCGCTGGGGCCGCTGGCCATGTCCGCGGCGACGGTCGCGGTCCCGCTCGCCGTGCTGCACCGGCTCGGTGCGCCGCCCGGCGGCACCTCCTTCCCACCGGTCACCGGCCTGGCCGGTATCCCCCTCCTCCCGGAACTCCTCGCCGCGGTCGTCCTGCTCGGCCTCGCCGCACACGTCCCGGGGGACCGGCACCTCCTCATCGTCGCGGCGGTCCTGGACCGCTTCCTGGACGGCCGCGGGGTGCGCCACGCCTACCGCCAGCGGGCCGCGGGCCGGGCGCTCGAGACAGTGCTGCACGCCCGCGGACGCACAGCTCACAGGTAGCCGTCCGCCGCCATGCTGCAGTGCCCCTCGCCGACGATGATGTGGTCGAGCAGGTCGATGCCGGCAGCATCCAGCGCCTCGTCCGCCGCGTCCGTCGCGGCGATGTCCTGCTCGGACGGCGTCGGGTCACCGCTCGGATGGTTGTGCGCGAGGATGACCGCGGTCGCGCGGTGCCGCACCGCCGCCCGGACGATGGCAGCGGGGTCGAACCCGACGCGGTCGATGCCGCCCGTGAGGACGGCCAGGTCGGTGGCGAGGACCGTGTTGCTGCTGTCGAGGGAGACGATGCCGACCCGCTCCTCCGGGAACTCTGCCATCCGGGCGACGTGCGGGACGGCGTCCTCCGGGCAGGTGACGGTCTCTGCCGCCTCGCTCCCTGCCGCGTACCGGCGGCACAGCTCCCCGGCAGCCCGCAGCTGCGCCGCCTTCACCGCGCCGATACCGTCGAACGCGGTGAGCTCCTGCGTGGAGGCGGTCGGGAGCGTGTCGAGGTCGAACTCAGTCAGCACCGCTCGCGCCACCTCCAGCGCGGTGCCACCTGTCCAGCCGGACCGGATGATGACCGCGAGCAGCTCCGCCGCCCCCAGCGCCTCCGCACCACGCTCCGCCAGCCGCTCCCGCGGCCGGTCGGACGGCGGGAGATCGGTGACGGTGTACGAGGGCATGCAGTGGCCTCCGCCGCCACGTTTCTAAGGACACCGTATTTTTCCAGTGCTGCAGGTATCTGGAAAAGAAAAAGAGAGAAACGGCGGGTGGAACCGGGAGCGGTCAGCCCTGGATCTCGAACTGGTCCTCCAGCCCGAGCTCCTCGACCAGCTCCTTGGACCGGTTCCGCACCGTGACCTCGGTCACGTTCAGCATCTCCGCCACTTCCTTCTGCGTCCGCTTCT
>JAXINY010000114.1:0-7111 GCA_034190525.1 Asbonarchaeaceae archaeon (SeqCode)
AGGAAGAGCGGAAGAAGGGCGTCACCATCGATCTCCGCCACCGCCAGTTCGATACCGATAACTACAATTTCACGTTCATCGACGCGCCGGGGCACCGCGACTTCATCAAGAACATGATCACGGGCGCGGCGCAGGCCGACGCGGCCATCCTGGTCGTGGCGGCGGACGACAGCGTGCAGCCGCAGACGAAGGAGCACTCCTACCTGGCGAAGGTACTGGGCATCGACCAGCTCATCGTCGCGGTCAACAAGATGGACAAGAACGACTACTCGCAGGAGCGGTTTGAGGAGGTCAAGGAGGATGTCCAGGAGCTGCTCCAGAACGTCGGATACCCCGGCGACATCGAGTACGTCCCCATCTCGGCGTATGAAGGAGACAACGTTGCGGAACCGTCGGACAGCATGGACTGGTACGACGGTCCGACGCTGTTCGACGCGCTCGACGACTTCGAGGCACCGGAGCAGCCGATCGACCTGCCGCTCCGCGTCCCCATCCAGGACAACTACGAGATCAAGGGCGTCGGCGCGGTCCCGGTCGGCCGGGTGGAGACCGGCAAGCTGGAGACCGGGAAGAGCGTGGTGTTCGAGCCCGCCTCGACCCGCCTGAACAAGGACGTCGGCGGCGAGGTCAAGACCATCGAGATGCACCACGAGGAGGTCGATGCAGCGGAGCCCGGTGACAACGTCGGGTTCAACGTCCGCGGCGTCGGCAAGGACGACGTGAAGCGCGGCGATGTCGCCGGCCTCCCGGACGACACCCCGACCGTCGTCGACGAGTTCGAGGCGCAGATCATCGTGCTCGACCATCCGAACGTGGTGACCGAGGGATACACCCCGGTGTTCCACGTGAACACGGCGCAGGTCGCGTGCGAGTTCAAGGACATCAAGCGCACGGTCGACGCGGAGAGCGGGGAGACCAAGGAAGAGAACCCGGACTACGTCCAGCAGGGCGAGTCCGCGGTCGTCACCCTCGAGCCGAAGCAGCCGCTCGTCATCGAGGAGAACGACGACATCCCGCAGATGGCGCGGTTCGCCATCCGGGACATGGACCGGACCGTGGGCGCGGGCATGTGCCTCAGCGTCTCCGAGAAGTAGCCTCGCGGCTGCTTCCGGTCCACCCCTCTTTCCTTTTCTCTTTCACTCCTGCTATCCGTCCTGCCGCACCGGCACTCGATTTAAAAGAATTGTAGTACCCGGAGGATACCATGCAGAAGGCGCGCGTGAAGCTGTCCAGCACGGACGCGGAGACCGTTGACGATGTCGCCGAGGACGTGATGGCGACGGCGGAGAACTACAACGCGACCGTGTCCGGCCCGGTCCCGCTCCCGACCGACGTGATGGAGGTGCCGGTGATGAAGACGCCGGACGGGGAGGGCAAGGAGACGTGGGAGCGGTGGGAGATGCGCGTCCACAAGCGGCTCATCGACGTGTCCGACTCCGAACGCGCGCTCCGGCAGATCATGCGGGTGCACGTGCCGGAGGGCGTGAGCATCGAAGTCGAGATCATGGAGTGAGCCGGGGCGGTCCCGGACGTATTAAAGTTCTACCGCAGTATGCTTCCCCACAAGCCCGGGTGGCGGATCCGGTTGACCAGACAGGTCGACCGGTCGAGAAAACGCGCAGCGTTTTCGACCGAGCCACCCGGCGAGGCACGAGCCCGGGTGGCGGAGTCACGCACCATACGGTGCTCAATCCGCTCACCCGACAGGAAAGCCCGGGTGGCGGAGTCTGGCCTAACGCGCCAGCCTGGAACCCGGCGTCATGCGACGCCGGCCGAGGGCATCCGCCCGACCCAGACAGCTGGTAGGGGAGACCCTGCACCGGTTCAAATCCGGTCCCGGGCGCTTCCTGCTCTATTCGTCAATCTCCTCCAGGACAGAATCCATAACGGATTCCCGGGAGAAGATGACACGGCCGCGGTACTGCCTGTTCCACACCCCGCGCTTCTCGATGGAGGCGGACAGGTCGCCTGCCTCGAAGTAGTCCGGGTTCGTCGGCTCCACGATGTGACGGTAGATGCCGCGCTCCACGCCGCGGACGAGCCGGGCCAGCATCGGGACGAGGCCGCGCCCCGTCGAGCGGCCCGCGTCCTCTGCTTTCTTCATGCTTTCGCGCGGTCGTCCGTGCACGAGCTCCGCGCCCGAGTCCCGCATCTCGCCGCCGGCGCGGGACAGCTCGGTCCTGGTGCCGTCGCTCTCCTCCTCGAACCGTGTCGTCCCGATGCTCTCTCCGTCGACGGTCCTGCCGCGGACAGCCGCCCGGTCCTCCCCGGCCTTCGGCCGCCACTCCTCGAACCGGTCGCGGCCATCGACCGCGCAGTCATCCATCGCGCGGGAGATGCGGTCGAAGAAGGCGATGATGTCCTCCCAGTCCCCGGTCTCCACCAGTTCGAACCCGGACTCCTCCATACCCCTCCCGTCCCCCTGGACGGTCTTAAAGGTAGGTGTCGGTGGCGGCGCCGTACCGGGAGCGACCGTCCTCCCCGTACGCCGCTGTCCCGCCGGTCCGCGAGATACCGCGGCTCCCGGTCCCGAGCCGTTCGGGCCGGTTCCCGCGGAAGCTGAGCGTGTTCCGGACGTCCGGATCGCCGTTGATGTAGCGGATGGTCATCTCGTCGTCGGGGTGGCGGTGGTGGGTCTTCTCGTGCCGCACCGTCCGCTCTTTATCGACGCGGTACAGCCGCCGGTTGACGACCACGTGCGAGGAATCGCGGCGGGTGAACCCGAACAGGTGGCCGGGGAGGTCGCGTTCCACCACGGCGAGTTCGCGCGGCCTGTCACCCCTGTCGGCGGCGTCCTCGACCGGTACATCCGGCAGGTCCGCGTCATCGTCGTCGCTGCGGGCGAGCGAACGCCAGCGCTCCCCGAACGCGTCGTCCAGCCACGGCTCGACGGTGTCGTCCATACCGTCCCCGCAGGGTCTGAAAGACTTAAATCCGTCGCACCGTAACACAGGTGTATGAAGCCGCTCGTCACGTTCCTCACGAGCTCCGAGCTGCAGGACGCGCTCGGCAGCGACCTGTCGGAGGACGATGCGGCGGAGCTGCGGCGGTTCCGCGACCGGCTGATGGAGAGCTTCGGGAACCTCGAGGAGGCGCTGGAGGTGATGGAGGACCTGTACGGCCGCGGGTGGAAGACGTTCGATGTGAGCGTGTGGGTGTTCGACGCGCGGCAGGACTCGCTGTCCTCCCCCATCGCGCTGCGGCAGAAGGACATCGAGACCTCGGTGTTCGAGGCGTTCTGGATGCTGGCGAAGCTGCTCATCCGTGACGATCCGCCGGACTCCGGCCTCGTCGAGGAGGGATACGGGAAGCTGGACGCGGTGTCGGCGATGCTCGCTTCCGAGGCGCTGGAGCGGGTGATGGAGGAGGACGGGTACGCGGAGCTTGAGGACGCGGCCCGGTCCGACGCCGACGATATCAAGACATGGCGGACGGTGGACGTGTTCCGGGACGCGTGGCCCGCCGGGGAGACAGCGCTGTACGACTGGCTGGAGACGCGGTAGCGATGGCCGATACCGAGTTTCTGCTGGCGGCGCTGCAGCTGAAGGACGAGGACCGGACCGGGTGGACGATGCGCGACGTCCGCGACCCCGAATCCGTGGCAGCGCACTCGTGGGGCGTGGCGTTCCTCACCGCACTGCTCGCGGACGACGACATCGACCGGGAGCGAGCGGTCCGGATGGCGCTCGTCCATGACCTGGCGGAGGCGGAGACCGGCGACATCCCGAACCGGGCCGCGGCCGAGCAGGAGAAGAAACCGGTCAGCGACGAGGAGAAGGCGGAGCAGGAGCGGGCCGTGATGGAGCGGTTCGCCGCGGAGAGCGGTGACGAATCGCTCCTGGAGCTGTGGGAGGAGTACGCGGCGCGGGAGACCGCGGAGGCGCGGTTCGTCAAGGATATGGACGTGCTGGACATGTGCCTCCAGGCGCTGTTCTACGAGGAGAACGGGCGGTATCCCGGGGACGGGGAGAACGAGCACTTCGAGGAGTACGACGCGATGGACGAGTTCTTCGCCGCCGGTGCGGAGCGGCTGTCCACTGACACCGGACAGGAGCTGTTCGAGCAGGTGCGGGAGCGGTACCGGGAGGTGCGGGGGAATGAGTAGCTTCGAGCTGCTGGAGCACACGTCCGAGGTCGGGTTCCGGGCGACCGGCGGCACGCTCGAGGACGCGTTCGAGCAGGCCGGCCGCGCCGTGTTCCAGGTGATGACCGATATCGGCGACATCGACGCGGCGCGGGAGATCGAGATCACCGTCGAGAGCGAGAGCATGGAGGCGCTGCTGTACGACTTTGTGGACGAGCTGGTGTACCTGGCGAGCGCGGAGGACATCGTCCTGTCCCGGTTCGACCTGGACATCGAGACCGGTCCGCAGCGGTTCCGGCTGACGGGGGTGGGACGGGGCGAGACCATCCGCCCGGAGATGCGGCGGCAGGAGGTCAAGGCGCCGACGTACAGCGACATGGCCATCGAGCGGAACGACGAGTGGACGCTGACGATGTTCCTGGACGTGTGACGGTGGAAGATTAAAAAGCTGCAGCACTTCTTCGCAGGTATGGGCGAGGACATCCACCTGGAGCGCGTGTCGGAGTACGAGTGGGAGCTGCCGCAGGAAGACGGGATGAACGTTCCTGCACGGGTGTTCGCGTCCGATGCCATCCTGGAGCTCATCCGGGACGACCGGACGCTGGAGCAGGCGCGGAACATCTGCCACTTCCCCGGCATCCACGAGTACGCGTGCGTGCTGCCGGACGCACACCAGGGATACGGGATGCCGGTCGGCGGCGTGGTCGCGCTGGACACCGAGGACGGCGGGATCAGCCCGGGCGCGATCGGGTACGACATCAACTGCGGCGTCCGGCTGATGACCACCAACCTGTCGTACGACGACGTGCGGGGGCGGGAGGAGCAGCTGGCGAACATCCTGTTCCAGAAGGTGCCGTCCGGGCTGGGCGCGGGCGCGGTCGCCGGCGACGGCGGTATCTCCCCGGGAGCGATCGGCTACGATATCAACTGTCTTTCGGGCGATGCAGATGTTGTGCTCGAGTTCGGACGGCGCAAGCCTATCAGTACAATGGACGATGATGTCTCCCGCGAACGCCCAGTGGTCGCGGCAGACCGCTCCGTTACCTCCGAGATGCAGCTATTCATGGAGAAGGAAGAGCAGGAGGTGTACCGCGTTAAGACCGAGACCGGGGACACGATAACGGCGACCGGGGATCACCCGTTCCAGACGCAGGACGGGATGGTCGAACTTGATACCCTTTCCGCCGGCGACGAGGTGATGATCCGGCCGTTCAAGGGGCTCCCCGATGAGGAGGCCGACGGCCGTATCGTGGTCGACAGAGATGATGTCGCCGATGCCGACCCGCAACTGGTGAACGCGTTGACCGACCGCGACCTGCTCCCGCTGCGGACAACAGATCGGGCGTTCAACATCCTGCTGAAGCTTGTCGGCTTCCACACCGGTGACGGCGCCTTCAACAACTCAGGACAGACAACGTTTTACGCCGATAGAGAGGATCTGGAGGCGATACAGCGGGACATCCGGCAGCTGGGGTTCACCCCGTCCAGCATCTACGAACGGGACCGGGAGCACGAGGTGGATGGAAACGCCTTTGAATCAACTGAGACGAGTGTCTCATGCAGTTCAAAGGCGTTCCAGCGGCTGCTCATCGAACTGGGTGCGCCACGGGGACCGAAAGTCGAGTCCGGGTTTACCGTCCCCGACTATGTTGACGGCTTGGCCGACTGGCAGACGGCGCTGTACCTGTCCGCCTACTTCGGCGCCGAGATGAGCACACCGGCAGCGGTGTACGGCAAGAATTTCTACACACCGCAGGTCTCCCAGAACCGTGTCGAACAACAGGAAGCGGAAGGCGAACAGTTCATGCGGGAACTGAAGCAGCTCCTGACATCGCTTGGTATCGAGACAACCGCGCTGGAAGCATTCGAAGCCGACAGCAATGCGGATAACGACATGATGCGGTTCCGGTTCGGTATCAGCAGCACACCGGACAACCTTGTCCGCTTCTTCACTACCGTCGGATACCGGTACAATCTCAGCAAGCAGAAGGAAGCGGTGAAGGTCGTCCAGTACACAAAGCTGAAGCAGCGGGCGATACAGCGGCGTGAATCCATTGCGGAAGAAGCCGCCGCCATGTACGAGGATGGGACGCCTGCGAAGACAGTGAAGCAACAGTTCGATATCAACGACCGGTTCATCGAGCGCAGCATCTGGAGCGGCCGGGACACCGCCGCACGGCCGCCGGCAGACTTCCCTGACTTCGAGGAGTTTGCAGACGGAACCCCCGTCGACGATAACCTATCAGTCCCTGCCACGATAACCTCGATCGAACGTGCAGGACGCGAGCCCGTGTACGACATCGGGGTGGCGCACGACGCCCACAACTTCGTCGCCAACGGGTTCGTGGTATCAAACTGCGGCGTCCGCGTGATGAAAACAGATCTGACTGTGGACGACATCCAGGGGAAGGAGCAGCAGCTGGCGAACATCCTGTTCCAGAAGGTGCCGTCCGGCCTCGGCGAGGGCGCGGTGGCGGGGGAGGTGTCCGTGGAGACGGTTGAGGAGATCTGCCGCCGCGGCGTGGCATGGGCGGTGGACAACGGGTACGCGGTGGCGGACGACATGGAGCACTGCGAGGACGAGGGGGTGCGGGACGGCGCCGACCCGTCGCAGCTGTCCGACAAGGCGAAGGAGCGGGCGCGGCACCAGGTCGGCTCGCTCGGCTCCGGCAACCACTTCCTCGAGGTGCAGCGTGTCTCGGATATCTACGACGCGGAGACCGCGGCGGAGTACGGCCTATCAGAGGACCAGATCGTGGTCACCATCCACTGCGGCTCCCGCGGGCTCGGCCACCAGACCTGCTCCGACTTCCTGCGGATGATCGAGCAGGAACACGCGGAGGAGCTGGCGGCGCTGCCTGACAAGGAGCTGGCGTACGCACCGGCGGGATCGGAGCTGGAGGAGCGGTACTACGCCGCGATGAACGCGGCCATCAACTTCGCCTGGGTGAACCGGCAGCTGGTGATGCACCAGGCGCGGCAGTGCTTCGAGCGCATCTTCGACCGGTCGTGGCAGGACATGGGGAT